>RFPR01000141.1 GCA_009928265.1 Pseudomonadota bacterium
CATAGACCACACTCGAGAGGCGTTGCAGCGCGGAATCAAAGCTGTCGCTCCCGGTCGACAGGTGAACGTGATCGGACGGGCAATTGCGACGTACGCGCAACGCTGGTAGCGCCCTACACCACGACCGACCGCTCCGCAGACGCTGGGTACGGGGTGATGGCGGTGATCGGTAACCGCCCTGCGCCATCCTTCTACGCTGACAACGACCTGTCAGTAGCGTGCGGGCTGGGTATCCGGGGGGATACGGCGCTGACGCCCAAGTACAACGGCATTCCCGTGGAGCAGAACGTCCTCTACGGGTTCTCGTGCCGGTTCAAGGGGGATCGACTGACCAGCGCAGCCACGGCCGGGATCTACTGGTTCGATCGCAACGAACTGTTCCTTGGATCATCGTCGTCCACGTTCCTCGTGAGCGGAGAGTGGCAGACCCTGCTCGTACAGGGTCTGTCGATCTACGGCACCAACGCATCCATCCAGATGCTCGCCGGTACCGGCTATGGGTCTGCGTTCACGGCAACCGTTGGAGACTCTTTGCTAGTAGCAGCAGGGGAAGGGGTCGGTGTCGCCCCAGACGCTGGCGTCTACGCCAACGAGTTCCGGAAGTACCTGCCCGAGAATGCTCGTCGTACGGTCTACGCAGAGTACTCGGGTGCTGCGTTTGCTGTACCGTACATCACTGTGTCCAACCGCCAACAGGGAGACATCTTCACTGTCATGGGAGCGATGTTCTACGAGGTTGGCGATGGCGGCACTACAACCGCCGTTGCTCCGGACTTCTTCTTGACGCTGGGGACAAGCGAACTGATCGGTGAAGACAGCGGAAAGATCATGGGCGGGTAATGGGCTTCATCTGGACAGAGCAACTAGAGGATGGCGTCAACGGAGGCAACGACATCGTTGTTGGCCCGATCGACGTTCGCATCCTCTTGATGGCCAGGGCACCCTTGCTCACCCAGGACAAGGCTCAGGTCGAAGCATTCAAGGCGATCTCCACCGTGAACGATCTGCTGTCTCGGCCGGGTTGGGAAGAAGTGTCTGTTCCCGGGTATCAGCGGCAGGTCAACCGGCAGTGCACGCTCTACACGTCAGGGATGAACACGTTCCTGATCTTCGGCCAGTCATCGTCCACGTGGGTCCTCAATAAGGACACGCAGGTTGAAGCGCTCGTGCTGGCGGTACCCGGCAACTATGTCGGCGTTACCCCGCAGGTTGGTAAGCAGACAGCCACCGCCGTGGGGACAGCGTACGGCCCGGTCATTCGCACGACGAACCCCCCAATCGACCCAGCCTCATACCTCCGCTGGTGGCCGCTCCTCTATACGGCACCGATGCCCCGCATCAATCAGGGGACGGAAGAGGTGCTCGTCACGGCCACCACCTACGACGCTGTGTGCCGGTGTGAAGACGAGTATGTCATCTTCGCCACGGACACCCCGTTCCGGCAGAAGACCAAGACGGTGTTCCGTAACGGTGACGGTATCTCCGGGCTGTTGGACAGCCTGACCAACAACCGGTGGCTCTTCGGCTGGTCTGCCAGCAATGGCATCCTCAACAGTGTTGCCGAGGGAACTACGGCCCTCTACACGGGTCCGCCAAAGTTTGAGTCGTCACGGCTGCAGCACGTCTGGCTGTTCCCTCAGCGAGTCAACTACGCCGCTAACCCAAGTTTCGAATACTCGGATGGCTTCTGGCAGTCCAACAAGGGCTCGCTTACCCGAGTATCGGAATCAGGAGGCTATCCGTCAGCGCACTCTGGCTATGTCGGGGCACAGATCCCGCTGTCCCCTCTCCCGCAGTTCGCCCCCACGGACCGTCTCTACGTTCGCAGCAGCAAGTTCTTCCCGAACGAGCGGACCATCACCTTCCAGTTGATGGCGAAAGGGCACGGCACCGTTCGTGTCGGCCTGGAGACGTACAGCCGTGACTACATGGAGCATTCTGCCGACTGGGGGGAGGGCACCGACCTAGTCTTCCAGGAATGGGAACTTTCATCTGAACACTATGTACAGATGAAGGGCATCCGCACACTCCCCGACACCGGGTACGAGGCATCGTTGCTGATCGAAGTACGTGGCTCTGTGACGCCGCAATCCTTGCAGATCACGTCACCGGCAGCGCCGTCCATCACGTACGCACCCACCATTCAGGTCTGGGAACCTACTCCCCCTACGCCACTGACCACCGCCACCACTACCGCTGCAGCGTATACAGCTTCGGTGGTGGTTGATTCCGTAATAGCCATCTATGCCGTTACGGCTCCGACCGCTACTGGTACCGGTATCTGCTATGGAGCGGACCTGGTTATCTCTGAGTCAGTGGTGTCACCCATCGGTGTCAGCGGACAAACCCCTGCTCCGATGGTCTATTCACCAGACATCAACCGCTTGTATGTCGGCAACAGGGACACCAACTCAATTTCAGTTATCGACGTACCGACAAACACCTACCTCGGTGATATTACTCTTGGTTTCTCAGACCCTATAGGACTTGCGTATAGGCCACCGACCGTTGGCATCTACGGAAAGGTGTATGTCACTAACTACACCGCTAACACTGTGGCTGTAATTGACACATCAACGGATACGGTTACGGCCTTTATCTCGGTCGGTGCTGGGCCGAGAGGCATCGGCTACTGTCCGGTCAATGACCGTCTGTACGTCGCCAACTACAATAGTGGCACAGTTTCAGTCATCGACCCAGAAACAAACAACGTGGTACAGACCGTCTCTGTTGGTACGGCTCCGTTCGGGGTGGCGTGCACAAGAGTGAACGGGCTTACCCATGTTGCCTACGTCACCAGAAGCACTACTAACGTCGTTGTAGCGATCTCACAGTTAGGCAATACTGCAAACATAACCGTAGGACTAAACGTCCCAAGGGGCATCGCACCTGGTGGCTTCGTAGAGATGTACGTAGCAAACACTACCGGGTCGATATCGGTTATCGACACAACGACTAACACGGTAACAAGCACGATCGGTTCCACTACTAATACGGGTGAACTCGCTGTAGGCCCGGTGACGGGCTTCGACTCCGGGTCGCTGGCCAACTTCATATGCGTCACTACTTCTGGAGGGGTGAGACTTCTCAACACCTCGGGTGGGGGTGTTCGAGATGTTTCAACTAGTGGTGCTCCACAAGGTGTTTGCTGGGTTAGCCCATACAGGCGTTTCTACACAACCATCAGCAACGCTCCAAGTCTCGGTTCAGTCCAGGTTGTCAGCCCGTTCTTCAACGTTGGGAGCAACACTGGTGATGGTGTGGCGTTTGATGCGACCTGTTCCTACGACTTCACATACGCTGCGTCGAACGCCTTGGCAGCGTTCGGTGTCAGCAGTGGTGTGGCGTTTGATGCGACCTGTTCCTATTCCGTGGACGCCAGTTCAAAGCCCGGGTTCGCCGTAGGGGAGGGCGATGCGTTCAACGCATCATGCGGCAACTTCACAGGGTTCGACATCCCCAACGTAGCGATCGACCAGTGCACGGTCGAAGAGGGTGCCCTACTGGACTGGCAGTACTTCGATGGCGACACCACGTACGCAGCACCCGGTGACTACTCCTGGTACGGGGAAGATTCCGGCAAGGTCGGCAGGTCCTACTCGTTGTGGTACAACAACCAGCGTGACATCAACGGGCGGCTGTTCGCCCGACGCATTGACGACACCACCCTGTACACCAGCATGGACGAGCAGTTGGACTCCATGTTGTCCGAGTGGGTTCCGGCAGGTGTCACCATCGTCCCGCACTGGGGCGCACTGACTGCGGGCGACACGATGCTCCCGCCTATGGACAACTCCACCTCAGTCCTTCCGGTAACACTATGGCCGGAGAAGGCCCAGACCTTCGGACTGTTCAGCATCGGAGAGGTCACACAGACGGGCGTCACCCTTCAGGTGATTGGGGAGGGTGGCTACCCCATCAGCGGTGCGTACGTGGTGTCGGGAAGCACCACGTATGAGGCGACCATCGCCCCCCGGCCATGGGAGCAACCGGGCCTCCGCCCGGATCAGGTCGATGTATTGAAGGCTCAACTGTACGACCTGTCGATCGCCCAAACCGTCACGATCACGTGGCCTCCGATCCCTTCCTTCACCACCAACACTCTGTATCTCGCACGTGGTGACGGTGACTCACCGCAGTCATTCCTGGCATACGAGTTGCAGGTCGCTTCCCTCTCAGGCTTCGGAACTACCGCTGGTGAGGCTTTCGATGCGGTGACCAACTCCGCCACCACTCCGGTTGGCACCACCGCTAGGCGTCCGCCAGTGCTGTTGCATCCACCAACTCCGCCAATGTCGATGAGACTCCAGAAACCGCTACCGCTGCGGGTCAGGCAAACGACACGCAGGAAGACAGGATCGACATCACCGGACCTACGGTGGGTATCGGTGTGTCCGAAGCCCTCACCGCACCCGCTACCGTCACAACCACCTATCGAGATGACTTTGTCACCGCAAACGGCACGTCGCTCGGCCTGTTCTCTGGTGGTGGGCTGACCTGGCAGAACGTCTCGTCTGGTGGGGGCTGGACGGTCCAGGGTGGCAACGCTTACAACACGGGGACGGCAGATATCGGGAACATCACCTGGGTGAACACCCCAAGCCCGAACGCCGTAATCACCGCTGGTGGAGTGTCGAACGAGGGTGGTCAGGGGATTGCCTTCCGCATCCAGGACAGCAACAACTACTGGATCTTCCACACGAACGTGGTCTACGGCGTGACGGGGAGTACCTACAACCAGTGCATACCTACCTATGCCACTCCGAATCCTGGCGGCGTATACCCATACGGTCCGTGGACCGCTGACACCAACGGTTGCGGGACTCTTCAGGCGTCTCCCACCTGGTACTACACCTACTACACCAGTGGCCCATGCTCTGGCCAAGTGCAGTGTGCACGTCAGTACGAATACGTCAGCGGGTCTTGCGGTTCGGGGTACCGGTCAAGGTCCTACTGCTTGGACTATTACGCTGGATGGCAAAACTCCTACGGCCCGCTCTACAGTTACGTCCTGAGCAAGGTGCAGGGCGGCTCGTACACGACCGTGTGGTCTTCGGGAACGGTCACTGCTGCCACCGTTCAGGACCTAAAGGTGGAACTGTCTGGAGACAGCATCAAGTGCTACACAGGCTCAACGCTGAGGACCAGTATCACCGACTCGTTCCTCAACACCCAGACCAGGCACGGGATCGGGCGAGGCCCCGGGTCGAACACCTACCAGCAGAGCAACCACTGGACTTCGTTCGAAATCCTCGTATAGGAGAGATATGTGCTGCCCCCC
>RFPR01000142.1 GCA_009928265.1 Pseudomonadota bacterium
CCAGTCGCCGAGAAAGGAGCCCTCTCTTGGCAGGATCCTGCTCCTGTTGGATCTGGGTGCGGAGAAGAGCGGCTGAAACCTGCGGGAGGTGCTCGGTGGATGCCTGACGCGCAAGGTCTGTCGATTGAGCAGAAACCGCCGCTTCAGGAATCACCTCCTGTGCACACAGTGTGATGGGAACGGTGAATGAAATCAGCGACGCAAAACACGCCGCAGCCAGGAGCCCGTATGACTGGAGGCATGCTCTGCCACCTCGTCGGGGGTTCCGCAGACGACAAGGGATCCCCCCGCGTCTCCCCCTTCGGGTCCCATATCGATGATCCAGTCCGCGCATTTGATGACTTCGAGATTGTGTTCGATCATGATGAGGGTATTTCCGCCGTCGCGCAATCTCAGGAGCACTTCGAGCAATTTCTGTATGTCGGCGAAGTGGAGTCCGGTCGTGGGCTCATCCAAGAGATAAAGAGTCCGTCCGGTAGCCTTCCGCGAGAGTTCCGAGGCTAGTTTCAGCCTCTGGGCTTCGCCACCGGACAGGGTGGTGGCCGACTGGCCCAGCTTCAGGTAGCCAAGCCCGACTTCCTGGAGCACCTCCAGTTTCCCATGGATTTGCGGAACCGCCCGGAAAAACCCGGCCGCCTCGTCAATGGTGAGTTCGAGTACGTCGGCGATGTTTTTTCCCTTGTAGGAGATCTCAAGCGTCTCCCGGTTGAAGCGACGACCGCGGCAGAGTTCGCACTCCACGAAGACGTCGGCCAGGAAGTGCATCTCTATCCGGATCATCCCGTCACCCTCGCACTGCTCGCAGCGCCCCCCCTTCACGTTGCAGGAAAAACGCGCCGGACCATAGCCACGGACCTTTGCCGCCGGCAGTCCGCTGAAGAGATCACGGATCGGCCCAAAGACCCCTGAATAGGTCGCCGGATTGGAGCGCGGTGTGCGGCCAATCGGGCTCTGGTCGATCACCACCACCTTGTCAAAGGCTTCCGCCCCGAGGATCCTACCGTGGGCTCCGGGCACCTCGCGGGCCCCGTGAAACTGGCGGGCGAGCGCGCGGTGCAGGATGTCGTTGACGAGCGTCGACTTTCCGCTTCCGGAAACTCCGGTCACTACGGTGAAGAGACCGACGGGAAAACCGATTGTCAGGTTTTTCAGATTGTTCTCGGAGGCACCGGTCACGGTCAGCCACCCCGGTCCGGGTGCAGCCTTGACCGGAGGGCGCTGGCGGACACGCGGCACCGAGATGCGTTCACGGCCTGAAAGGAACTGCCCGGTCAGCGACTTCGGATGGGCCAGTATTTCCGCAGGGGTCCCCTCGGCCACGATCTCCCCTCCTCTGGGACCCGCACCAGGGCCCATGTCAAGGATGTGGTCGGCGGCAAGGATCGTCTCCTCGTCGTGCTCCACGACGACGACGGAGTTACCCAGATCACGGAGCCCCCGTAGCGTCGCCAGCAGGCGATTGTTGTCGCGCTGATGAAGCCCGATGCTCGGCTCGTCGAGCACATAGAGCACCCCAGCCAGCCCTGAGCCGATCTGCGTGGCGAGGCGGATCCGTTGGGCCTCACCCCCGCTCAGCGTGCCGCTTTCGCGGTTGAGCGTCAGGTAGCCGAGCCCCACCTCTACGAGGAAGCGAAGCCGCGCGGTAATCTCGCGCAGGAGATCGGAAGTGATCTTGCGATCCGTGGGAGAAAGCTGCAGTCCCGACATCACGGACAACGCCTGCGCGGCGGGCAGGGAGCAGAACCGGTCGATATTCCACTCGCGGCCATCCGGTCCCGTAATTGTGACTCCCAGGATCTCTGCTCGGATACGTGTTCCCCCGCAGAGACTGCACGGCTTTCGGGCAAAGAAAGCCTTGAGCCTGTTCTTCTTCAGCTCACTTTCGGAGGTCTTCATCTGCCGCTCCACCATCGGCACCAGCCCTTCAAATCCCTTACCCAACTTGGGAATCTGCTCGTCACTCGTGCCGTGAAAGAGCTTTTCCTTAAAGGCCACGGGCAGATCGCGGAAAGGCAGCTCCGCTGAAGCTTCCGTAATGTTACAGAGAGCCTCGAGCACCTGCCGGTAATAGTTCCCCATCCGCTTGTCGGGAGTTCTCCAGGGGCGGATCGCACCCTTCTCCATCGGCAGAAGCGGCAGATCCTCGTCGACGATCAGCGAGGAATCGCAGAAGGGCTCCGTCCCGAGGCCTTGGCAGGCGGGACAGGCTCCGAGATGGCTGTTAAAGGAAAAGTGTCGAGGCGTGAGCCTTGGCATTGTGAAGCCGGTCTCGGGATTGCGGAAATCGGTCGAAAAGGCCTTCTCCTCCCAAAGTTCACTGCCAGGTCCCTGCCGCAACACGATGACGGTGTTCCCACCGTGACGCAGCGAGGTCTCCAGCGAGTCGAGCAACCGCTCCCGGAGTCCCTCGCCCTCGCCATCCGATCTGAGGGCAACACGGTCGACCACCGCCTCAATGGTGTGCTTATTGGTTTTGAGTAGCTTCACCGGCTCGGGGCGCCCCAGATCGATGATTTCCCCGTCGATCCGCAGGCGGACAAACCCTTCACGGCGTGCCCTATCGATCACATCACGGAACTCTCCAGCCTCATTGGTGACTAATGGTGCCAGAAGCATCAGCCGCGTCCCTTCAGTCCAGGAAAGGATCTCGGCACCGATCTGCTGGGGTGACTGACGGCGTACGGGAGCCCCCGTCACCGGATCGTGCGGAACGCCGACCGAGGCATAAAGGACACGGAGGTAATCGTAGATCTCCGTCGTTGTAGCGATGGTGGAGCGGGGATTGGGCGGAGCGATCCGTTGCTCGATCGCAATGGCAGGAGACAGTCCCTCGATGTGATCGACCTCGGGCTTCTGCATCCGGTCCAGAAACTGCCGGGCATAGGCCGAGAGACTCTCGACATAGCGCCTCTGCCCCTCAGCAAAGAGCGTGTCGAACGCGAGCGAGGATTTTCCCGAGCCACTCGGCCCGGTGATGACGACCAGCTTGTTCCGGGGAATCGAGACGTCGAGGTTGCGCAGGTTATGCTGCCTTGCGCCCTTGATCCGAATGGACTGCTGAGTCATCTCTGTTAGTCCTGCTGGAGGCGTTTCCGGGGAGCATCCCCGAATCGTGCGTGAGCTTCGGAAAGGATCGTGGCGAGATCAGGGATGCCGGACTTCTCGCCGATTTCACGAATCGCCGCTTCGTCAAACTCTGTTGCATTAACCCCCGGGAACCAGTGGCCGCCGTTGCCGAGCAAATTGTAGCGGAGTTTCCCGTAAGTCTGCATGTCAAAGGCCCGGTCGAGAGACCAAAGACGGCGGATCTCCTGGAGATTGATTCCGCCGGAAACCTTACAGAAAGATGGCAGGCCACGATCCCAGCGAGGAGGCATAAGGAAGCCGTTCACTTTAAGAAACTCGACCTCGAGCTTTCCGGCGATCGCATACACCTGATCGGCAATCTCCTGTTCCCCGAGAAGCGGGAGAACCTTGAGATGTTCGTCGAAGTCGGAGGGTTTCGCCGCCCCGATACTTATAGTGTGCACTTCGGGATCAGTCAGGCAGTAGAGGTCGTTGAAGATGATTGGGGAAAACGGAGTACAAAGTCCGGAGAGTTTCTCCGAGGGTTGATGCATGCATCCCCCCTTCTCGGTGGGACTGATGATGAAGACTCCCATGTCATGACGGGTCGCGGCTTCCACCGCACTCCGGTTGGTCCGGTTCATGAAGTACCAGTGGAGATTCACGTAATCGAAAGCATCCGAAGCGATGATCTCCTCGATTAAGTCGCACGGCGCATGGGTGGAGAAACCAAGGAAGGAAGCCCTCCCCTCGCGAATGATCTGCCGAGCTGCCTCCAGCGCCCCGCCCGGTCGGATTGTCTCCTCCCAAAGATCACGGTTATTGATCCCGTGGATGGCGAGTAGGTCGACATGATCGAGTTGGATATTGCGCATCGATTGCTCGAATCCCACCCTAAATCCACCGGTAATGTCGGGAGCGACCTTGGTCTGCACGATCATCTCTCCACGTGGGAGCCTGGGCAGAATTTGCCCCAACTGCACCTCGGAGGTTCCGTAGCCGCGTGCTGTCTCGATATGATTGATGCCCGAGTCGAGAGCCTTGCGGATGCAGGCCTCGAGATTGGCCTGCCCCTCGGAGGTGATACCCCCCTCCTCCTTATCATCCCAACTGTGCTGGTAGCGCATCCCCCCACACGAGAGAATGGGCATCTCGAGACCGGTTCGGCCAAAGCGGCGCGTGATCATGGGAGACGCTGGAGCAGGGTGACCGATTCGATCTCCGCAGTCTGGGGGAACATATCGAGGGGAGTCACCTTCTCGGCGCGATACGTTGCTGAGAGAAGCTTCAGATCCCGAGCCAGCGTTGCCGGATTGCACGAAACATAAACGATCCGCGAGGGAGGATTACCGAGAATCGCATGGACGGCCGCCTCTTCCAGCCCCTCGGAGGGGGGATCCAGCAGGAGCACCGTTCCGTCGGGTTCACCGGCCTTGAGGGCCACGGCGAGGCGGTCTTCGACATTGCCGGCAAGATACTCCTCGTTTGCTGCCGCCTGCCGAGAAGCCATGGCCACCGAGGCGATCGAACGCTCGATGCCGATCACCTTGGTGAAGGATCCCTGTAACTCATGGGCGAAGAAACCAGCACCGCAATAGGCATCCACAAGGAGTGCACGGATGGAATTCCCGGAATCCTCCGAGAGCACCGCTTCGGAGACCGTCTTCTTGAGAATCTCCGCCACGGCGTTGTTCACCTGGCGGAAACCGCCATAGCGCTTCTTTTCCCCGATCAGGTGATCCCCGTCACGGGGACGGGACTTCAGGAGCTCCTTGAATCCGAGATCCACCTCGGACGAGGCGATCAGGCACTTTTCCACGGGAACCACCCGGTTCGAGGCCGGTGCGTAGAAACCGGCTTTCCCTTCACGGACATGGACCGTGATCCGATTGCGGTAGCCGTAGGGTTCAGGAGAAGAAATCATCTCCTCCAGAGGAGGCTCGGCCATTCCGCCGAGACGACGTAGGGCCTCGCGGAGCTGTATCTGCTTAATCCGGAGCTGATGGTCGTAGGCAATGTGCTGGTAGGCGCAGCCGCCACATTTCAGAAAGACAGGACAGGGGGCGGCGATCCGATGAGGGGAAGGCAGAGTGACTTCCAGCAGATCGGCCTCCAGCAGACGCGCCTTCACCTTGCGGACACGGACACGAACCT
>RFPR01000143.1 GCA_009928265.1 Pseudomonadota bacterium
ATGGCGCCTCCTCGAAAAGGCCGCCGTGAAGCACGGAGGCTGCGTGAACCACCGGATAGGGCTCTTTGACGCGGCACTGGTGAAGGACAACCATCTCGCCGCTCTCGGTGACTTGGCGCTTCTACCGCCAGTCATCGCTCAACTTCGCTCCGAGCATCCGGGGCTACCCATCGAGATCGAGGCCGACACGCTCGATCAGACCGAGCGACTCCTTGGCATGACTGGGATCGATGTCATCCTGCTCGACAACATGACCCCCGAAACGATGCGTAGGGCCATCGCACTCCGTGATGCCAAGGCTCCCGACGTCCTATTGGAAGCCAGCGGCAGTGTGACTCTCGGAAAACTTCCCGAGATTGCAGCGACCGGGATTGATCGCATCTCGGTCGGGGCACTCACCCACTCCGCACCGCATGCCGACCTCTCTCTGGAGATCGCCGATGCGCCCTGAGCCACTGCTGGACGCGGCGGCTCTCACTGCCGCCTCCCCGTGGGGTGTGCCAGCCGAGGTGGTCGCCGAGATCACCTCCACGAACGATGAAATGCTCCGCCGTGGGGAAGCCGGAGCTCCCGAGGGAACGCTGCTCTTCGCGGAGAGCCAGACGGCGGGACGGGGGCAGTTTCAGCGACCTTGGAGTTCCGCCGCCAGACTAGGACTCTGGTTTTCCCTGCTGCTGCGCCTCCAAATTAACGACACCACGATCCCGTCGCTCTCTGCCTTCGCCGCCGTCGCCTTGGTGAATACCCTGCAGAAACTTGGAATCAGCAACTGCGGGATCAAGGCACCCAACGATGTGCTGATCGGCGGACGTAAAGTCGCCGGCATCCTGGTAGAGACTCGCCCCGGTCGGAACCCCTTTGCCGTCATCGGAATCGGCCTAAACGTGAACCATGCCGCCCAGGACTTTCCGGAGAAACTGAAGGAGAGTGCCACCTCGCTGGCGATGGCTGCCGGAGCACCACTTGAGCGTACCATCGTGGCTTCCGCACTCATCACGGAGTTGGGTAAGTCAGCCGATCAGATGAGGTATTCTCCCAAAGCAATCCTCACGGCATGGAACCGCCTTCTATTGGATTCAAAAAAAATCTGAAAATAGATTTGGGTGACTTCTCAAAAAAGGAAAGGAAGAAATAGACAGTTAATTACATGATACTACAATCAGATCCATGAAATTTATTTCCCGCTTATTAATAGTCATTTTCCCCCTTACCATTGCAGCTTGTTCCTCAATCCGGATTTCTCCGCAAACTGGTCAAAGAGTATTTTATGATCATGGCGCCGCCGTAGTTGTGGGAGTTAAAAAGAATGGAGATAAAGCAGGTGTGGCGATGCAAGGTCTTGGGGAATATGGCAGCGGACGCATAGCTTTTGGAATTCTGTATCACAATAAAACTCATTCACCATGCAACTTTAGTCTCGAAAATATTTCAGCTGAAAATTCTAAGGGACAAAAACTCCGCATATACACTGCAGAACAATTAGAAAAGGAAGCCAGAACAAGAGCTGCAATTGCTGCTGCTTGTATAGCCCTAGGACAGGGAGCACAAAGCTATGCTGCCGCACAACCAACTTATACAAGTGCTTCAGGAAATTATAATGGCAGCACTCCTTATGGGAATTACTCGGGGTCCTACTACGGTTCTTCCACCACTTACAATCCTGCTCAACAGGTTGCAGCCAATCAAGCGATACAAGCAAACACAGCAAATCAGCTCAGCTCTGTTGCTAATGGACTCAATCAAACATTAGGATCTATTTCTCAGATTTTGTCGCTTACAACCGTCCCCCCCGATCAATATCTTGAAGGAATGATAATAGTAAAAAAAGCAGATTTAATCAATTTTAGGGTTAGCGCGAATGGAGAGGAAATACCTTTTGTGTTCTTGGTAAATTGAGCTCTAGTGATTTAGCTATTCTAGCGATTGAATCCAGCTGTGACGAGACTGCGGCTGCAGTTCTTCGTCCACCAGGAACGATCCTCTCCAGCCTGATCGCCTCGCAGGCTGAGGAACACGCCCGCTTTGGTGGGGTGGTGCCGGAAGTCGCCTCACGCAATCACCTCATGGCCGTCGACCCGCTTGTTCGTCGCGCCCTTGCCGCGGCGGGGGTGACGCCCTGTGATCTCGGCGCCGTGGCTGCTACTTCCGGTCCCGGCCTTGCACCTGCCCTTCTTGTGGGGGCCTCTTATGCCAAAGGCTTTGCACTGGCGCTCGGGATCCCCTATCTGGCTCTCAATCATCTCGAGGGACACCTGCTTTCCCCCTTCCTCGGCACAGAGGAGATTCCACCCCATATCGCCCTTCTGGTGAGCGGAGGCCATACCCAGCTCACCTTGGTTCGGGGTGCCGGTGACTACACCGTGCTAGGCCGCACGCTTGACGATGCGGCTGGCGAGGCCTTCGACAAGGCGGCCAAGCTTCTGGGGCTTCCCAATCCGGGTGGCATCGAGATCGATCACCTCGCTGCCTCGGGCGATCCCAAGGCCCACAAATTCCCACAGGCCTTCACCGAACACGGCAATCTCGACTTCAGCTTCAGCGGTCTCAAGACCTCCGTGCGCTACTTCGTTGAAAAGAATCCCGATCTGCTCAAGTCAGAACAAGGGATGGCCGATCTCTGCGCCTCGATCCGCGCTGCCATTGTCGGAGTGCTCTTGCTCAAGACCGAGCGGGCCGTCGAGGATTCAGGCCTCAATCGTGTGGCCCTCTCCGGTGGCGTTGCCGCCAACCGTGCCCTGCGCGAAGGGATGACCGCACTCTGCACGGCAAAGGGCTGGGAACTCCACCTCCCCTCGCCGGGCCTCGCGACCGATAACGCTGCCATGATGGCCTTTGCAGCCGCGCACCATCTGGCGTCCGACAAGACAAGTTCCTTAAGCCGCGAGATTTCCCCGCAGTGGCAGGTTGGGAATGAAAGCAAGACCTGAGAACCACATCGCTTTTATAGTTGCAATTGAAATCTTTATGTCAAAAGTTGTGGCTATGAACTCCCCCCGTTCAATGTTTCTTGCGGCCACGATTCTTGGTTTTTTTACAATTACAGCCCAAGCAACTGAGGGCTGGATAAGTTACGAAAGCCCTAAAGATTATGATGCTGCGCTAACAATGGCTTCTAAAAGCAATAAGAAGGTTCTTCTTGATTTTACGGGAAGCAATTGGTGCTTCTTTTGCAAGAAATTGAAAAGCGAGGTGTTTGATCAGACTGACTTCAAAAATTTTGCAAATAAAAATCTCGTTCTTGTAGAGGTCGATTTTCCTAAGCCTGTTTTATCCGCTCAAATAAACAGCCAGCGGGAAAGATTTCGCAGCCAATACAACTTTGAAGGTTACCCCACCCTTGTTTTGCTAGATGCTAAGGGGAGAGTAATTAGACAACAATCGGGTTACCCGCCAGGAGGTGGAATCAATTGGTTTATTCATTGGGTCAATCAATAAATCAACATATGAGCATTAAACTTTTTAGAGCTCCGATCGTTTTAGCCGCAGGAATTCTTATAATAGTTTTAGCATTTTATAAGTTCGTCCCTAGTAAGCCGATCAAGAAGGCGACCGTTTCCGCGCCGACAGAGATACAGCCCGCATCAGTACAGAATGGATGGAGCGACGATTATAAGGCCTCCCTCGCCACTGCGGCAAAGGAGCATAAAAACGTCCTTCTCGACTTCACTGGTAGTGACTGGTGCGGATGGTGCATCCGACTGAAGCGCGAGACCTTTGATCAGCCCGCCTTTAAGGAATACGCCGACAAGAACCTCGTCCTCGTCGAGATTGATTTCCCCCAGGGCAAAAGCCAGAGCCCCGAGGTGAAGAAGCAGAATGACGCCCTTCAGCAGCAGTATCAGGTGCAAGGGTTCCCGACGCTGGTTCTGCTCTCGCCCGAGGGCAAAGTGATCAAGCAGCAGAGCGGCTATATTCCCGGTGGACCAAAGGGGTTCATCGAGTGGGTCTCCTCGAAGTAGAGGCATGAAAAGTTGGGCGCAGTGCTTTGTTGCCCTGCGTTTGCCGTAGGTTTACTACGGCGTCACTTGAACGACTCCCTCAGTCCAAACGGATCGCCGGGCTGACTTGATCCTGCCCTGCGCAGGAGAGGGCAACAGCAGCACCCGCCATGACGGGAGCCATCGCAGTCAAGGCGAGTTCCTCGTTGTTGCAGTCACGGCTCAGATGGCCAAGCACGAGATGTCCCAGTCCTTCGTGACGGATGGAGGAGGCAACTCCCGCCGCCGCCCCATTGGAGAGATGTCCATGACGTGACTGGATGCGTTGCTTCGTGGACCAAGGACGCTTGGTGTCCTTCTCCAGAAGCGCCTCGTCATAGTTGGCCTCCAGCAGAAGGCCATCCACGCCCCGCAGCGACTCGATGACCTGTGTGGTCGCATGACCGAGATCCGTGGCGAATCCGAAGGAGCGTCCGCCCCGGCTCACCGTGAAGCCGACCGGATCGACCGCATCATGGGGAACGGAAAAGGTCTGCACCGCGACGCCGTGCAACACGAATTCTGCGCCACTTTCAAAAAGATTCCATCCCCCGAAATCCTCCACCTTCTCACGCAGGATCATCGCGGTGCGCCGGTTGCAGTAGACCGGGGTGGCATGTTTCTTCGTCCACTGGGCGAGCCCCTTCACATGATCCCCATGCTCGTGGGTGATCAGAATGCCGGAGAGTTCCCGTGGCTCCACCCCGCAGAGCGCCAGGCGCGCAGTCAGTTCTCGCGTGCTCAACCCCGCGTCCACGAGCAGAGAGGTCGTCTCGGTCCTTACCAGAGCGGCATTCCCCGCGCTTCCGCTGGCCAAGACGGTGATTTCGATCATCGGTATAGGATAAGATCGTCCGTGAGCTCCGCGAGCAAATCCCGCGGCATGGCGCACCCGGCAGGATTCGAACCTGCGACCAAGGGATTAGAAATCCCCTGCTCTGTCCCCTGAGCTACGGGTGCCCTATCAGACAAAGACTATTGACGGGACTCGGGAAGTTGGACCACATGAGAGTTAGTCTTTGAGGGTTGTTTTGGTTTCTAGTGGGTTGTTGTTGGGTTGTCCATCTCCGGCGTAG
>RFPR01000144.1 GCA_009928265.1 Pseudomonadota bacterium
GAAGTGTCTGAATCCAAGCGTCGGCACGATGCCAAGAGGCTCTTGCATGCCGTGAAGTTTCTCATGGCGCGAGGGGTTGTGGAGCCAGAGTGCCAGTGGAGTCACCCAGATCAGGACCCCCGAAATATGCAGGATGCCGTAGCGTAGCAGGATGAACACCAGAAGGATCAGCGCGAGATCCCGCCAGTCGATGATAGCCTTGCGTCCGATTTCCAGCAGGGTGGCGCCGATAACTGCACACACTGCGGCGCCAGCCCCTGCAGCCATCGCGGTGACCCAAGAGACTGATTGGAAGTGGATGAAGGCACTCCCGACTACCAAGGCTAGCAGGAAGGAAGGAGTAATCATTGCTAGAGCAACTACAAGAGCCCCCGGAATGCCCCTCACTCGTTGCCCGATATGGACGGCCAACCCGAACGTGCTGTCGGGTTGGGGAAGAAACTCGGCCAAGGCAAAGCTCTCAAGGAACTCCTTATCGGAAATCAGCTTTCGGCGATGGACCACCTGACGACGGAGGTGACCCGCCGCACCCTGCACGGTGGTCAAGGCAATCGAGAAGAAATACCATGCAAGTTTCCAGAGGGAGGGAACCGCCCGTTGTTCAACGGACTCTGACGGATCCTTGATCGGCGACTCTTCGTGCATGACTACAGATCATTGGACGCCCCCTAAGGGTTGTCACTTTTCAAATCATTCCCTCTGAAATGCAGCGCCAGCCAGACGGCATCATTTGAAGCGTGCTCCACCCGGTGCTTCCGATGAGGTGGGATCAGCAGATAATCCCCAGCCCGCAGATTCATGGCCCCATCATCTTCAAAGGAAAGGCACGCCTCTCCCCTCAGCAGCATGACCCATTCGGACTCGGCCTGATCATACCAGAACCCCTCGTCACTGGGCGTCCCACGCGATGTGATCGACTCCATCCTAAAACAGGCTCCCTCAAGAAGCTGCTGAAAGACCTCCCCCTCTCCATCCGGAAGCGGTGCGGTAAAGAGATTGCGTACTGCTGGTGTCATGGAAGGAGAGACATGTTGATCATGAAAACTTCTTTCAAGAGTGGTTCTCGCTGTCTACTGCAATTCCTGAATCCCTGACGTCATGAAACGGACTCTTTGCCTATTCGTATCCTTGATCGTATCGATTTCTACCCTGCCGGCCAAAAGCCTGATCAACGTGGATTCCACGGGGGTAGGTATCAAGGGATATGACCCGGTGGCCTACTTCACCGACCAGAGCGCGATCAAAGGGGATCCCGCACTGCGCAGTACCAACGCAGGCGTGATCTATCTCTTTGCGACACGAGATCATCAGCAGAGCTTTGATGATGATCCGTCAAAATATACCCCAGCGTTCGGAGGATTCTGTGCCTATGGAGTCTCCAGGGGAGTTGTGATCCCGATCGATCCGACGGCCTTCCAGATCGTGAACGGGCAACTTCTGCTGCAGTACTCAAAGGGGATCATGAAAAAGTTTAATCAGGACCCGGAGGGCAATCTTGGAAGGGCTCAAAGCAACTGGCCACTCCTTCTCGAGAAGAAGGGCAAATGAACCCGTGTTGAGGAAAGCCCTCATCCTCGTGTCGGCGGCGCTCCTGACGGTCGTGCGAGCAGCACCGAAGGAAATAGGAATTTCCTCTGGAGAAAACAACACCCCCCTTCTGGAGCTCTTCACGTCGGAGGGATGCAGCAGTTGCCCTCCCGCGGAGGAATGGCTCTCACGGCAGTCCAAAAGCCCGGAACTCTGGAAACGTTTCGTTCCCGTGGCGTTTCATGTCGATTACTGGAATTACCTGGGTTGGACGGATCCCTACTCCTCGCCTGAGTGGTCGGCGCGCCAGCGCGACTATTCCCGACTCGGGCAAGCACGCTCGGTCTATACGCCTGGTTTTTTTCTCAACGGCCGCGAATGGAGAATCGGGGAGAGCCTCTCCGGGCAGCCCAAGGTCGGCGTTCTAAAACTAAAGATCAGGGAGGATGGAACGATGGGCGCCGATTTTTCACCCGTTGCTAGATCAGCTGGACCCTACCTACTGACCGTGGCGCCCTTGGCCTGCGGGGTGGATCAAAGGGTGCAGGGCGGTGAAAACGCGGGCAAGACGCTTCATCATGACTTTGTGGCCCTTGCGATCGTTCAAGCCCCCATGAAGCCTGATTCCCAAGGCAGTTTCACCGCGACAATCTGCATCTCTCTCGGTGTCGCTGCAGAAATGAAAGCGGTTGCCGCATGGGTCACACACCGGGACGAGGCCTCGCCCATCCAGGCGGCGGGCGGTTGGACGAAATAACCTCTTGGTAGCCACCCCTCCGTTCTTTAAATGATAACCATGCAGTCCCTCTCTAAACCCCTCCGCATCCTCGACTGGATCCTGCGACTGACCGCTGCAGTGATTCTCGCCCAGACTCTTTGGTTCAAGTTCACCGCCGCTCCCGAATCGGTCTACATCTTTGACAAGGTGGGCCTCGGTGCACCCGGTCGCATTGGGTCAGGGGTTGCCGAGTTGATCGCAGCCCTCCTGCTAGTGATCCCGCGCACCGCATGGCTGGGAGCCGGACTCGCGATCGCCGTGATGGGGGGAGCTATCATGAGCCATCTCACCGTGCTCGGCATCGATGTCATGGGTGATCATGGTGAGCTTTTCGGACTGGCCGTGACCGTGGCGCTCTGTTCCGCGATCGTCCTCTTCCTGCATCGCAGGGACCTCCCATTCATCGGGAAGCTTCTTCCCTTCTGAGCATGAGGGGGCTGGCTGACGCTTTGGATGCAGTCCTTCTCCAAGGAGAGGAACTGCTGGAAAGTCTCTCGCAGAATGAGTTCATTGCAGCCAATGCGATCGGCAACGGAGCCTCGATCGGTGCGCACTACAGGCATTGCCTGGATCATTTCTGGCAACTTTTTGCAGGACTCGGGAGTGGAACTGTCGACTACGACGCGCGGACCCGGGAGTTCCTCCTCGAGACGGATCGTCTGGCCGCCCTTGCCGCCACCAAAACACTCCGCGCGACTACGCAGGACCTCAGGAAACTCAGCGAGGAAGATCCCCTTGAAGTAAGGTGCGGCGTCACTTACGGAGAGGAGGAGGCAGGCTCCGCCTCGTCGACCCTCGGTAGGGAAATGATGTTCTGCATCAGTCACGCGATCCACCACTACGCGCTCATTGCCATCCTGCTCCGTTCGGTGCAAAGGGATGTCCCCGAGGGATTCGGGGTGGCCCCTTCGACGATCCGGCACCGCCATCGGATGGCGGCTACCCGCTGAATGGATGCGTTGGCCTGGCACCTGGCCGGGATTTTTTTCCTGACCTGGCTTTCCGAGGATGCCGCCGTATTGGGGGCGGCGATCGCCGCGGCCTCCGGTGCCCTGCCAGCGGCTCCATGTTTCCTCGCCTGCTTTGGAGGACTCTGGTCCGGGGACTTCCTTCTCTTCCTGATTGCGCGCCACGGAGGACGCCCTCTGGCCGAACGGTTCCTGGGTCGTGGAGTGGGGCTCTCGCTCAGGCTGGAGAAGAGCGAGGCGTGGTTCCGCAAACGCGGCATCCTGGCACTCGTCATCTCAAGGTTTATTCCAGGCCTCAGACTCACGACCTTCCTTGCGGCCGGCTTCCTCAAAATGAATGCCCTCCTCTTTGCCATCGTCACGGGCGTGATGGCAGCCATCTGGGCAGTCCTGATTTTTGCGTTGGCAAGGGAGATGGGAAAGGCCGCCCCAGCGGCGTTCGAGGCCTTGCGCGGACACCTCTATCTGATCATGGGAGGATCGCTGCTCGCATTGGGAGCCATCCACCTGCTTCCACAGCTGGTCTCTCGTCTCTTTCGATGGGAGTTCTGGCCCGCATGGCTCTTCTACCTTCCCATCGCCATGCGTTATCTCAGCCTCGCGGTTCGCCATGGTTCCCTGACCCTGCCGAGCGCCGCCAATCCGTGCATGAAAACCGGCGGTTTGATCGGAGAATCGAAATTCGAAATCCTGAGGGAGTTGCGGGCTATTGCGCCGGAATGCGTTCCCCCGACATCGCTGATTGAGGCTGAGGCGGGTGACCGGATAGCGGCCTTGGAAACCTTCATGGTTTCGGAGGGAATGACGTACCCGGTGGTGCTCAAGCCCGACCTTGGTTTCCGCGGTAGTGGATTCCGCATCGCCCGCACCCGAGAGCAGGCTAACGCTTATCTCTCGGCCGTCAGCGTCCCGGTAATCGCCCAGCGTTATGATCCGGGACCGTGCGAGGCAGGGCTCTTCTACTGCCGCTTGCCCGGTGAAGAGAGGGGAAAGATCATGGCCATCACCGAAAAAGTGTTCCCTCAACTGATCGGCGACGGCAGGAGCAGCATCGAGGAACTCATCCTTGCCGATGATCGCGCGCGGCTTCAGGCCACGATCCTGCTGACGCGGTTCCATGAGCGCAGGACCGAGGTGCCGTTGCCAGGTGAAGTCATCCGCCTTGTCGAGGCAGGTAACCATGCCCAGGGATGCCTCTTCCGGGACGGCATGCACCTGCACAGTCCCGTGTTGGAGGAACGTATCGATTCGATTTCACGGGGGCTCAGCGGTTTCTTCATCGGTCGCTACGATGTCCGCTATGCTACTCCGGAGGATCTGATCACAGCGCGCGCCTTCAGCATCATCGAGCTCAATGGCGTGGCCGGAGAACCCACGAGCGCTTATGATGCCTCCAAGGGCATCAGCGCGGCCTTCGGGCTCCTGTTCCGCCACTGGGAACTGGCCTTTGCGGTCGGGTCGGCAAACCGTGCCGCCGGCCACCGCCCCGATTCCATCGCAACGATCCTGCGGGAGTATCGTGCTTACGCACGACTGAAGCGCAGTCATCCTGTCGCCGACTAAAGATCCCTGAGCCATGTGCACCCTTTCCTTTGTGTCCAAGGCCGAGGGGTTCCTGCTCGGGATGAACCGTGACGAACAGCGCACGCGTGCTCGCGGGCTGCCTCCTGCTGTTCGCCGGTGCGGAGAATTAGCCGCCCTCTATCCCTCTGAGCCGGGCGGCGGAACGTGGATTGGCATCAACGAGGCGGGAGTCTGTACAGCGC
>RFPR01000145.1 GCA_009928265.1 Pseudomonadota bacterium
TACTGGCACTTCGTCGACGTCGTCTGGGTCTTCCTCTACACGATCCTGTATTTGGTTTAGTTAGGGGATTCCGTGACTGATACCCCGAAGCGCCTCCCCTTTGCGGCGTGGGTCATTGCCTTTGCGCTGGCCGGAATTCTGATCTTCGGGGCATCACGATTGTTCAAGTCTTCGGAGCGACATGATGTCGACGCGATGCCCCCGATCGGGGAGATCCCCTCTTTCCGCTTCACAACTCAGGAGGGAAAGGTGCTGACCAAGGAGGATTTGCTTGGCAAGATCTGGGTGGCTGACTTCGTCTTCACCCGCTGCAGCGGGCCATGCCCGATCATGACCTCGCGGATGGCTGAACTGGCTAAAGGACTGGCCAAGGCCAGGGATGTCCGTTTGGTCTCCATCACCGTGGATCCGGAGCACGACACACCGGCTGTGTTGAGTGAGTATTCAGGGCGCATGCTGGCCGATCCCTCCAAGTGGATCTTCCTGACTGGCCCCAAGCAGGAAATTGACGATTTCGCCCGCAAGGGGATGTTTCAGGTGCTTGCCTATGACAAGAAGGGGATCCCGACGCATTCGACCCGCTTCCTCGTCATCGACCGCGAGGGAAAGATACGCAAAACCCGCAACCTCGATGAACCGGAACTGGTTCAGAAGCTTTTCATGGACATCGGAGACCTCCTCAGGGAACCTACTACAGGAATGGGTTCACCCGTCCCGACCATCAAGACGCCATGAAATTCACAAAATTCATCCCCGTCGTCCTTTTTCTGGCCGCAATAGCGAACGCCATGGCCTGCCCGGATTGCAGCATCAAGAACAATACCACGCTGGTAGAGCAGGGGAGTACAACGGCCAAGTTGGCCCTCTCCGATAATGTCCTCCTCATGATCGGCATCGTGATGTCGGTGCTTGGGTTCATGATCTGGATGATGGTCAAGACATGCCGCGAACTTGCTGCCCAGCGGGATCTGCAGCCCGGCACATCCCGTTCCTGACGGGAATCCATGAACGTCAACGACCTCCCGGTGGTTAACGCCACGCTCAATGCGCTGAGCACCCTCTTCATCCTCGCGGGATGGGTTATGATCCGGACTGAGCGCAAGGTCGCCCATGCCCTCTGCATGGTGAGTGCCCTGGTCACCTCGGCCGCCTTCCTTGCCTGCTATCTTGTCTACCACTTCCTCAAGGCTGGGCATGTCACCCATTTCATCTACCCGGGTTGGCCCAAGGCGCTCTACTTCTTCATCCTCGGCACACATACACCACTGGCCATTGTTGCGCTCCCTCTGTTAGCCCTCACGGTGATCCCGGCGATCCGTCAGCGATTTGACGCGCACAAGCGGATGGCCCGCTGGACCCTTCCCGTCTGGCTCTATGTCTCGGTGACCGGGGTCCTCGTCTACTTCATGCTCTACGTATGGTTTCCCTCCGGGAAGATCTGACCGGCACGAATCCACCTCCTCCCGGTTCGGGAATCGAGCGGACGGGGATGCTTGATGCCTTTGCCCACGACACGCGTGACGATGTTCTCGTGCTCGCCATGTTCGAGACGCGTCCCTGGAATCTCGGTGACCGCCAGCTCTGGCAGCTTCAGGAGAAGCTCAATGCGTATGTGTCGTTCATTCTCGACGGGGAGCTGAAGGATAATTTCCCCCATCTGGTGGGTAAACCTGTCCGGATCGAACTCCGTGCCGTCCACGAGCCCTCCGAACGCGCGATGGGATTCCTCGGCAGGGCTCGCGAACAACTGGCCCTGCAGGAGATCGACCTCGAGGTGGTTCTCATCGGGGAGATTTCCGAAGGATGCTGCGGGGGATCGGGTTCCGGCGGTTGCTGTGGAGGAGGGCAAGGAGATCGTGGCCATGATGCCGATCACAATCACTCCTCGGAGGGATGTTGCGGCGGAGCACGACCCGAAGCCTCAGGACATGAAGGGTGTGGTTGCAGCCATTGAGTGTTTTGACCATGGAATTCAGCGCAACGACCACCCGCCCCCGTAACGTTGACTGGAAGCGCGCGGCGGCGATCCTATACGGGGATTGGGGCACCAGTAAGGCCTACGTCATCGGTCTCGCCTTTGCGGTGGCCGGCTACAGCTCCCCATGGCTGATTGCCGCGATGTGCGTGCTGACGGCTCTTGTCGGTCTGAACTACATCACAATCTGCCGTTATTACCCCAACGGCGGCGGCGTCTACGCGAGTGTCCGGCACCGTTCCGAGATCATCTCGATCGTGGGGGCCTTCCTGCTCATCGCCGATTACATCGTGACTGCGGCCGTGAGCGCGCTCTCGGCCTTCCTCTACCTTGGTTTTCCCCATCCCGAGTACTGGGCCTGCGGCTCGATATTTGTGATCGGCTTCCTCAACTTCTTTGGTCCCAAGCATACCGGTGGTGCAGCCGCGATCATTGCCGTGCCGACTGCCATCGTGGTGCTGCTGCTCGGTCTGCTGGCTATTCCCCATCTTGGGGAGGCTTTCCATGCCACTAAGCCCCTCCATGGCGGCTTCTTCCACAACTGGAACGCCTTTGTCGGCATTGTGCTTGCTCTCTCGGGTGTCGAGGCGATCGCCAACTCGACAGGCGTCATGAAACTCAATCCGGGGAGCACCTTGGAGAAACCGAATGTCTCACGGACCGCCACCCAGGCCCTCGTGGTGGTGATGATCGAGGTCTGCTTCTTCACCGCGCTTCTCGGACTGGCCATGGCTGCCCTGCCTGGCTTGACCATCGTCAATGGCGAGGTGAATGCACCAGGTGCCGAGGGAGTCCGGGACTACATGCTTCGCTACATGGCGCAGGTGTTCGGAGGAAGTCTCTTTGGCCCGGTTTTTGGCCATATTGCCGCATGGACCGTCAGCATCGTCTTTGGAATCCTGCTGCTCTCGGCAGTTAATACAGCCATCGTCGCCTTAAGTGGCATCTCCTATCTGATGGGCCGCGATCAGGAACTCCCTCCCGTCTTTACGAAGCTCAATCCTTTCGGCGTTCCCAATGCGGGCCTCCTCTTCGCGATGCTCATCCCCGCGGGGCTCGTCCTTGCTGTGAACGATATGTCGGGTTTGGCCGATCTCTACGCGGTGGGCGTTGTGGGTGCGATTGCTGTGAACCTCGGGGCTACAAGCACTGACCGAAAGCTGCAGCTCAAGCCCTTTGCACGAGGCTTTATGTTCCTCACTGCGCTGGTCATGGGAGGAATCGAGATTTCGCTCTTTGTGGACAAGCCTCACGCGGGGGTTTTTGCAGCCATCGTACTGGCCATTGGGTTGATCCTCCGGGGTCTTGCGCGCGAGAGTGCTGATCGCAAAAAGAAGGCTTCCTCGGATGCTGCCCTCGAGGCTGCTATCCTTGCCGTGGAGAAAGCTGCGCACGAGCATGAGGTCCTGCCTTATGCTAAGGTGCCTGCTGCGGCCACGCCTCAAGTTTCGAATCCTCCCATCCATCCGGTTATCGCACGGGCTTACACCGGACCCATTCTGACCGCTGTGCGCGGTCGCGGCCGCACCCTCGATTTCGCGATTAAGGAAGCTACGGAGAACGGCCAACCCCTCTATGTGCTCTTTGTGCGTGAGCAACCGATTATCGCTCCCGCCGACAGGAAGAGAAAGTGGACCGATGACGCTCAGGCTCGCGAGATTTTCAATTCCCTAAAGGACAAGGGTCTCTACGAGACGATCATCCCCTGCTACGCGGTCAGCGACGCCCCAGCCAATACCATCGCCGACTTGGCCTCGACTATTGGCGCCGAGCGCGTCCTGCTGGGAGCGCCCCAGCGCAGCACCCTCATTCATATGTTGCGTGGTAATATTATCCGTGAGGTGGCGGCGCTATTACCGGACGACATACATCTCCTCGTTTGTGTCTAATTGAGGGGATTTGGGATTTTCGCGCCCCGCGTCGTTCTGCTTCGCTCGCAGTATGATTCATACAGCTTCGCTTGCAGGCCTAGCGGTTCATCGAAACTTCCAAATCCTTGGGGCAGCCCTAAGGGTCTCTATTTAATTTTGTTATTCGACGGGAATTTGAGATCAGAGCCAGGCGGTCAAGCGCTGCTGTAGTTAACCTACTGCAAGAGAAGACCAACGCAGCTATGGCCTCAAAGTCCCTAGAAGAGTTCGTGGCCTAGGACACTAAGGCAATAAAGCGCAGCCGTTTCGGCGCGGAGGATCATAGGGCCGAGGGTGACGGGGATCGCCCCTGCGGTGAGTGCGACGGCTGATTCTTCGGGTGTGAAGTCGCCTTCGGGTCCGACGAGAACAGTTACGGCCGGATGATCCGGAGTTTTGGCGAGAGCTTCCTTGATCGAGACAGCTCCGGGCTGGAGTGAGGCGAGGAGGACGAGGCCTTCGCGCGGCTGCTTCAGAAATTCCTCCAACGAGCAGGGATGGGTGACGCGGGGAACCTGATTGCGTCCGCATTGCTTACAGGCTTCGAGGGCAATCTGTTGCCAGCGCTCCTGCTTACGGGAACCATCCTCCTCATCGAGTCGCACCACTGTCCTACGGGTCAGTAGGGGAACAATGGTTGAGGCCCCCAGTTCCACGGCCTTTTGCAGGATGAGGTCCATGTTTTTCCCTTTGGGAACGGCCTGCGCCAACGTGATTGCACACTTCAGTGGTGGTGTGCTGGTGCGTTCCCCGATCGTCACCCGGCAATGTTTGCGATGCACCTCGGTTAGTACTGCATCGGCCACAGATCCCACACCATCAAAGAGGGTCACCCGATCGCCGACCTGCAGGCGGAGCACATCGGCGCAATGGTGCGAATCTTCGGAGCCGAGGGTCGGCTCAGAAGAAGTCCATTCGTCCGGCGTGAGATAGAAGCGATGCATGGACATGGTGTCAGGGTGCTATCCAGTCGACTTGGTGAAAGAGCATCAGATCGTCGTCAAAGTGAAAGTATCCCTTGAAATTCTTCCCTTCCAGCATTCCGGGTAGCCAGTGGATGTCATCGGCCCACATGT
>RFPR01000146.1 GCA_009928265.1 Pseudomonadota bacterium
TCGATGACAAGGGCAAGGTGAAGCTCAGCCGCCGTGCCGCGATGAAAGACCGCGACATCATTGCCTCCGGAGGAACTGTTGCCCCTACGCCTGATGTCAAGGTGAACGTCGGTGAGACCTATGAGGGAACCGTTGTTTCGCTCAAGGACTTCGGCGCTTTTGTCGAGATCCTTCCTGGCAAGGATGGTCTCGTGCACATTTCCGAACTCGCTGATGTCCGCGTCAACAGGGTCGAGGATGTTGTCAGGGTCGGCGATGTCATCTGGGTCAAGTGCATCGGCATCGATGACAAGGGCAAGGTGAAGCTCAGCCGCAAGGCTGCCATGAAGGAGCGCGACAAGGCTGCTTCTGGTGGGACTGCCTCCGAAGGCGCTGCTTAATCTTTCGCCAGATCAATCAAGACAAAGCCCCGGGTGCAAACCCGGGGCTTTTTGCTGGAATTTCCTCTCGGAAGGGAACTCCGGGCATGAGGATTCCTTTTGAGGGGTGAAATCCCCGGGGAAACCTGCGTAGACTCGCCTCTGTGCATGAGTTTCTGCAGCAGGTGATCAACGGACTTTCGCTCGGGGCGATCTATGCCCTGATCGCGCTCGGGTACAGCATGGTCTACGGGGTCCTCAAGTTCATCAACTTCGCCCACGGGGATGTGCTGATGATCGGGGCCTTTGCCGGATTCTATGCCGTGCCCCTGATCCATGGGATCTTTCCCGATCCCTGGACGACAACGGCCGCGGTACTGATCTGGTCGATGGCCGTCTGCGCCGTGTTGGGTGTCGTCATCGAGCGCCTGGCCTACCGGCCACTGCGCAATCAGCCCAAACTGGCAGTGCTCATCACCTCTATCGGAGTCTCGCTACTTCTCTCCTACGGGGGCCAGATCCTCTTCGGGGTCAACCAGAAGGCTTTCCCGGATCTCCTGCCGCCTATCCGGGTCTCGCTTGGCTCGAGTGTGACCATATCAGGTAACCATCTGCTGGTCATGGCGGTGACACTCGTGCTTCTGGTCGCCCTACGGGAAACCATCCAGAGGACCCGTTTCGGCCTGGCCCTCCGCGCGCTCTCTCAGAATCGCGATGCCGCCGCGCTCATGGGGGTCAACAGCAATGCCGTGATTTCGCTGACCTTTGCCGTCGGCTCCGCGCTCGCCGGAGCAGCAGGCGTCCTGTATGCAATGAACATTCACTCCATCGAGCCCTTGATGGGAACGCTTCCGGGCATCAAGGCCTTTGTGGCCGCCGTCCTCGGGGGCATTGGAAGCATGCCCGGTGCTACCGTCGGCGGCCTGCTATTGGGTCTTACGGAATGTCTCTTGGGAGGATCGGATCTCTCCTCCTATCGTGATGCCATCGCCTTCGGCATCCTGATCCTGATTCTCCTGGTGCGACCCTCCGGACTCTTCGGAAGCTCCGCAGCAGAGAAGGTGTAGGGTTGTAGGCTGACAGATTGGAGTTGGGAGTTGGAAGATCGTGACACCACAAAGTGATAGGCCCCCGTTGCAGACCGCTATATCCGAACTAACAATTATTCCTTCCCTATTACCTCAAGATAGCATCGGGAAGTCGGGGAAGAGTTGCCGGGCGTGAATCTCTCGATGCGCATCTGCCGTAGCATCCACAGGTCATCGAGTTTCTGGGCGGAGACGATTTCGAATCGCCGCAGAAGCAGTCCCTTTTTGTCATATCCCTCGATGCGGAGGATTGCGCCGCTCTCCTTGTCGATCCAGACACGGGCAACGCCGTAGAGCGGTTCATCCGAGGGAGCCTGCAGATCGATTTTCCAGCAGGAGCGGGTCTTCACGGTTTCCTCTCCTTGGAGGACGGGACGGGGCCAGTAGAGGAAGCCGAGCGAGAGATCCTGATAGGAGACGCCGGTGTCACGGACCTGGTCATGCAGGTGAGAAGGAGCGACAGGCAGGGTCTTTCCGTCCTTCTTTTCCAGCAGTCGTGTGTTCTCAGGGTTAAGCTTCAGGAGGATGACCTGCGCGGGGTCGGAGAACTCGTAGCTGATCACATGATCCTTCAGGCTGAGTTTGAGTGGAGAGGTCTTCTCCTCGGAACGGATCCGGGCGTTCAAGATGGCTGGTCGGAGAGTCGGCGTGAGTCGCGCTGCCTGAAGAATGTCCTCGGCGTTCTGCGCTCGGATGATCATGCCTCCTGACAGGAGGATCATCACTGAGAGAAAAACGGATCGAATCGTCACGGATGCACGGTATGCCGGCAAATGGTGGCGGGCAACGGTCGAGTGCATCGTGGAAGTCTTTCGGAAAGAAGGTATCCTGATGTGAAATGACACACGCCTCGCCATCCAAACCGATCCTTTTTTACGACGGGGAGTGCCGTTTTTGCACTGCAGGCGTGGATCGCTGGCGGAAGCAGTCAGTGGTAGAGGTTCTTCCTGTGCAGGGAGGAGCCGGGATTCCGTTTGGTCTGGTTCCAGACATGCCGATGGGAGCGATCCAACTGGTGAATGATCATGGGGCAATTAACAAAGGGGCCGCCGCTGTATTCCGAATGATGGAGCTCTGTGGAGACTTAGGTGGAGGAGTGCTCTGGAATCTCTATTGCAGATCGGGATGGTTTCGCGCCTTGAGTGACCGGGGTTATGCTTGGGTGGCGGCTCGCCGGGCAAAGCTCTCCGCAGTCTGCAGTACGGGACGATGCTCCGTCGGGGAATCGTGACCCGATCAGTCGACTAGGACTGTTTCGGAGGAGTCCGAACTGTGGCGGACTTTGACTCCGTCGCTTTGGTGGCGGGTGCGGGCTGTTTGCTCTCCATGGCCAGAAGTTCGGAGACGGTCACGAATTTGTATCCCTTCGCCAGAAGGGCATCGAACGTGGCTGGCATCGCCTCGATCGTGCCCGGGTGAATGTCGTGGGAGAGAATGATGGCGCCCGGCTGTGTTTCCTTGAGGATGCGCTGGGAGACAACCTGAGGCCCTGGTCGTTTCCAGTCGAGGGGATCGACCGACCAGAGGATCACCTTCATGCCGTATTCCTTCTCGATCGCACGGTTCAGTCGTGGATTGGTCGCCCCGTAGGGAGGGCGCATCATCGTGACTGGCTTTCCTGTGGCCTTGGTGATTTCTGCAGAAGTATCGGCCAGTTCGTGGCGCAGTCCACCCTCAGTCAACTTGTTCAGGGCCTTGTGGTCCCAGCTGTGGTTGGCGATCTCATGACCCTCGGCCACGGCGCGTTGGAGAACCTCGGGATGCTCCTGCACCAGCTGTCCGAGGACGAAGAAGGTGACCTTGATATTGCGCTGCTTGAGGATGTCGAGAAGACGGGGCGTGAGCACCGCGCTTGGACCGTCGTCGAAGGTCATCGCGATCACGGGTTGGTCAACATGCACCGAGTTGATCGAGGTGCGTTCGGCGGTCTGTGCCGGCAGTTGTTCCGGGGTCTGTAGGGCCATCGCCGGAGGTGCCGTTTCGGCCAAGGAGAGAGGAGGGGCGATCGTCAGGAGAAACGTCGCGGGCAGGGCGAGGAGTCTGGAAACGCTGGTCATGGTAAGCGATGAACCTGACACAAAACGCGGAAGTTGCACGTCCTGATCGTCTGAAACAGCGCCAGGGCGTTTTTCAGGATCTGGAGAGGAGGGCCTTTGCGCGGGGAGTCAGTAGTGAAAGGAACTCCAGTAGGGCGGCCTGTGTCGGGATCGGTCGACGGGTCACCGCACCCATGGGTCGCCAGAGTCGTTCCGCGTCGATCGGCCGTGTCACAAGGGTCCCCTGACGGGTTTCCTGGCGGACCGATGTTTCCGGAATGATCGAGACGGCCTGCTCCGCCTCGACGGCCGCCTTCACGGTTTCGATGTTCTCCACCTCCGCGACGAGCGAGACCTTCACTCCTGCCTGACGCAAGATTTTATCGAGATATTGGCGCGTCGGAATGTCTGGGCTCAACCCGACAAAGCGCACGCCGTCGAGTTGGGAAAGAGTAACGGGTTTTTTCCCTTTGAGGGGATGACCCGGAGGCATCACGAGAACCATCCGCTCCTGCCAGCAGGTCATCGCCCGCAGGCCTGGTCTCGCCTTGGGGTAAGCCACGAGTCCCAGGTCCGCTCGGCCGTCCTCGACGGCGTCGTAGATTTCCTCGGCCTTGCGGTAATCGACCGTCACCTCCACGGCGGGGTGTTGTTTGCGGAATTGGCGGAGCAGTGGCGGGAGGTCGTGGAGCGCGATGCTAATGACGCTGGCGACGCGGAGTTTCCCACCGAGTTTTCCTCGGGCCATCCGGAACCGGGAATCAAGGCTGTCCCACCGGGACAGGATGTCGCGCGAGACCTCAAGATAGACGCGTCCCTCGGGGGTGAGGTTGAACCCGTTCCTGCCACGGTCTAGGAGGGGAACGCCAAAGCGTTTTTCGACGGCGCGGATCTGCTGACTGACAGCACTCTGGGTGATTCCACTGGCTTCCGCCGCCCGGGAAAAGCTTCCCGTGTCACAGAGATCGCAGAAGACCTTGAAGCCATCGAGGTTCATGACGCAGAGTCTGTCTTGTCCCGTCACGAAACCCCAAGCCGAAAACATCATCCTGTAAAACTGCCATGTCCTCAGTTCTGGAAAACCTGGAATCGGTGCGGGAAAAGATCGCTGCGGCTGCTGATCGGGTCGGTCGCAGTTCCTCTGAGATCGAGTTGGTCGCCGTTTCCAAGACTCATCCTACAGAGATCATCCGCGAGGCCGTGGAGGCTGCGCTGGACATGCTCGACCGTGGAGAGGCCCGGGTGGCCGAACCCGGCGCCGATGGCTGGGTGGTCAATCAATGGCTCAAGCAGGCCGTGCTGCTCTCCTTCCGCCTGACCGACAGCGCGCCGATGGACACCGCCGCCGGCGCCTTTGACAAGGTGCCGCTGAAATGGACCGGCTGGGGCGAAAATCGCTGGAAAGAGGCGGGCTTCCGCGCTGTGCCCGGTGCCGTCGTGCGCCGCTCCGCCTTCATCGCGCCGAATGTGG
>RFPR01000147.1 GCA_009928265.1 Pseudomonadota bacterium
ATTCAGGTCCAGGGCACCGTGTCCAATCGTGATCACCTCCTGCGCTCGGGAATGTTCGCGGGCGTCCGCGTGACCCTTCCCAATGTGGAAAAGGCGATCATGGTTCCCTCAACGGCGATCCAGTACGCCCCTTACGGAGATTCGATCTTCGTCATCGAGACGATGAAGGACCCCCAGGGTAAGGAATACCTCGGCGTCCGCCAACAGACCGTCGTTCTGGGCAAGAGCCAGGGAGACCAGGTGGCCGTCCTGAAAGGACTCAAGCCCGGCGACCGGATCGCGACCTCGGGAACCTTCAAGCTTCACCAAGGAGGAGCGGTGAAAGTGAATGACTCCGTCCAACCGGGCAACGACCCGGCTCCGAAACCGCAGGACAGCTGAGGAGCGCCTCAATCACTCCCTGTTTCTCAAGGAAACCGTCCGCATGAAGCTGACCGATCTCTTTATCAAGCGCCCCGTGCTGGCGCTTGTGGTCAACCTGGTCATCTTGCTGGCCGGAATCCAGTCGATCCGCGTGCTGAACGTGCGGCAGTATCCCCGCAGCGACATCGCGGTGATCAAGGTGACGACCGCCTACGTCGGGGCCAACGCCGATCTCGTACGCGGTTACCTTACCACGCCTCTGGAACGGGTCATCGCAGCCGCCGAGGGAATCGATTACATCGAGAGCGCCAGCAGTCAGGGGGTCAGCACGATCACGGTTCACCTCAAGCTCAACTACGATCCCAACGCCGCACTGACCCAGATTCAGGCCAAGCTCGCGCAGGTCCGCAACGACCTCCCTCCCGAGGCTGAAAACCCGGTCATCGAACTCGAAAACGCGGATGAACTTCGAGCCTCCATGTATCTCGGCTTTGCCGCACCCGAGATGGAACCCAACCAGGTCACCGATTTCCTGACACGCGTCATCCAGCCCAAGCTCACGGCGATTCAAGGTGTCCAGCGAGCCGACATCCTGGGCGCCCGTGTCTACGCCATGCGGATCTGGCTGAAGCCCGAGCGACTCGCCGCGCTGGGGGTCACCCCGACCGATGTCCGGAAGGCGCTTCAGGCCAACAACTACCTCGCCGCGGTGGGCAAAACGAAGGGGACGATGACTTCGATCAACCTGATCGCCAACACCAACCTGAGCAGCCCGGATGAGTTCCGCCAACTCGTGGTGAAACAGAAGGGTGGCGTGCTCGTCCGCCTTCAGGACATCGCCGACATCGAACTGGGATCCGAGGATTACGATTCCGACGTCCGCTTCGACGGAAAGAACGCGAAATTCATCGGTATCTGGGCACTTCCGACGGCCAACACCCTCGACGTTTGCAGAAGCGTCCGCGCCGCCATCCCGGAGCTCCGTAAGTCCCTACCCGCAGGGATGACGCTGGAGGTTCCCTACGACTCGACCGATTTCATCCGTGAGGCGATCCGGGAGGTTCTCAAGACAATGACCGAAACGCTCGGGATCGTCGTGCTGGTGATCTTCCTTTTCCTGGGTTCGATCCGTTCGGTGATCATCCCGGTGATCGCCATTCCCATCTCCCTGATCGGGACGGCTTTCATCATGGTGCTGCTGGGCTTCACGGTGAACCTGCTGACTTTGCTCGCCGTCGTGCTGGCGGTGGGACTGGTCGTGGACGATGCCATCGTGGTGGTGGAGAACGTCGAGCGCCATCTCCACGCCGGCCTCTCCCCCCTTCATGCCGCGCTGCGCAGCGGGCGGGAACTTCTCGGCCCGATCATCGCGATGACCATCACGCTCGCCGCGGTCTACACGCCGATCGGCATCCAGGGAGGACTCACGGGGGCTCTCTTCCGTGAATTTGCCTTCACCCTCGCGGGGGCGGTCCTGATCTCCGGCATCGTGGCGCTCACCCTCTCCCCCATGATGGCCTCACGCCTGCTCAGACGCGGCGATGACGCCCGCGGTTACGCGGGATGGGTCAACAGGCGCTTCACCTCCCTCCAGAGAGGTTATGTTCGTCTTCTCGCCTCCATGCTCCGCCATCGCGGCGCGGTGCTCACGGTGGCGGGATTCTGGATCGCGATACTCCCTGCACTCTACCTCTTATCCGCCAAGGAACTTTCCCCCAAAGAGGATCAGGGCATCGTCTACACGATCTTCCAGGCCTCGCCTTTCTCCACGATCGACCAGACCCTTCTTTACTCCAATCTCGTCCGCGATGCCTTTCTCAACCTTCCCGAGACCTGGCACACGTTCCAGATCATGAATCCCTCTGGGGGATTCGGCGGCATCCGCACCAAGCCATGGAATGAACGGAAACGCAGTTGCGATGTGATCGCCGCGGCGCTCGGCAAGCAGACGGCCGAGATCCCCGGACTCCGCGTGATCGCGACCACTCCCCCGGCATTGCCCGGCGGAAGTAATTTCCCGATCGAGTTCGTCATCTCCTCGACCGTCGAGCCCCGGCAACTCCTTGAGGCGGCGAATGACCTGGTGCGAACGGCCTTTGCCAGCGGCATCTTCATGTTCGCCGACAGCGATCTCAAATACGATCAACCCCAGACGGAGATCGCCTTTGACCGCAACAAGGTTTCCGCCCTCGGACTCGATCTTCAGCAGGTCGGGGCGGATCTGGGCACCATGCTCGGTGGCAATTTCGTGAATCGATTCAGCATTCAGGGAAGGAGCTACAAGGTCATTCCCCAGATCAAGCGCGAGAGCCGTCTCGATCCCGATCAACTCGGCTCCCTCTACGTGAGCGGACCGGGCGGACAACTCCTCCAGCTATCCACCTTCGCCGAACTGAAGCGCAGCACCGAACCGCGTCAGATCAACCGCTTCCAACAGCTTAACTCCGCAAGGATCTCGGGACTCATCCCTCCCGGCATCACGGTCGACCAGGCCCTCAAGGTCCTTGAAAAGCGGGCCGCCGAAATCCTGCCGCCCGGTTTCGTCATCGACTACGCCGGGGAGTCGAGGCAACTCCGCACCGAGGGAAACACGCTCGTGACGACGATGGTCCTCTCCCTGATCCTCATCTTTCTGGTACTGGCCGCCCAGTTCGAGAGCTTCCGTGATCCGGCGATCATCCTGCTCGGTTCGGTGCCGCTTGCGCTCTCAGGGGCTCTTCTCTTCACCTTTCTCGGGGCCACAACCATCAACATCTACAGCCAGGTCGGACTGATCACTCTGGTCGGGCTGATCGCCAAGAACGGCATCCTGATCGTAGAATTTGCCAACAACCTGCAGGAAGGCGGTCTCGATAAATGGCATGCCGTTCTGGCGGCGGCAGGCACCCGACTCCGACCCATCCTCATGACCACGGTCGCCACGGTTGTCGGTCATACTCCCCTGATCCTGGCATCGGGTCCCGGGGCCGGAGCCCGCAATAGCATCGGCATCGTCCTTGTTTCGGGCATGGTGATCGGAACCCTCTTCACCCTCTTCGTTGTCCCGGCGATTTACCTGCTGGTGTCCAAGCCCAAAAAAGCGAATCCCTCGCGGGAATCCCACCATGCCCTGGTGGGCGATATGCCGATCCATCTGCCGGCCGTCTGATAGCAAAACTCAGTCCTTCCTCAGGTAGGCCACCACGCAGAAAAAGAGGATCACCAGCGTCGAGAGGACGCATCCGACTCCGATCACAGCCAGGATGTTCTTGATGGTTTCGTACGTGGAATGCATGCGAGGCGAATGTGTTATCAGACGTCACACATCCTCCTCAATGATTTTGTTTCAAATGCACAACTTGAAGACCACTTTGCGAACCTCTCCGGAACGCTCCTCCATCACGCCGGGTTGATGACCATCCCCGGGAAAGAAGATTGCGAAGAGCCCGGGCGATAGCCTGAACATGGTTGTCGCTGCCGTGGGAGGCTCATAGAACTCGGCGTCCTTCTCGGGATTATACGGAATGCGCGCGATGAGTCCGGATGCAGGAGACCACCCGACGAGTTCGGATCCGGAGAGAACGACCTGTAGGTCGACATGGCATCGGTGTGCCTCCCATTTCTTCTCCGATGCGGGAGCTGTGCTGTAGGAGTCCACGATTGCGGCGACCCCTTCGGCAATGTCATGTCTTCCCTTCTCGGCGGTGGTGGAGCTAGTCTCCAACCAGCCGAAGGCAGCAATCAGACCGGGATGGAGGGAATGGTACGTGCGGGATAACCCGAGGGAATCGAGAATCATTGCTCAGTCTGGATGACGGTTACTTCCCCCGGTAACTGCAGCGCGCGGAGGGGGTCTCGTGAAGGACGATCTCGGCGAGGCCCGGGAGCAACGGTCCTAGTCGTTCCCAAAGCCATTGGCACATGTTCTCGATGGTCGGATTCTCCAATCCCTCGATCTCGTTAAGGTAGGAATGGTCTAGCTTCTCGAGCAGGGGTTCCATGGCGCGGGTGATGCGCGAATGATCGTAGAGCCAGCCCGTGACCGGATCAGTGTCACCCTCAACGGAGATCTCCACCTTGAAACTGTGGCCGTGCATCCGGGCGCACTTGTGTCCCGGGGGGACATTGGGAAGGGTCTGAGCGGCTTCGAAAGTGAAGTCTTTGGTCAATCGTACGTGCATGATCTTGCCAACTGACTACAGGAGCGGTTCCGATCTTGCAAACGGAGAGAAGGAGCCGGACGCCTTCTATCGGATTCGGGAATCCTGATCCCCCTCTTCCCCGGCATCCCGCTTTGCGGGATTCCTAGCCTCCACATCATCACGCAAAAGCTTCCTGAGATACTCGGAAAGCGTGACCCCTTCCGCGTCCGCAGCCTTTTTGGCCGCTTCCAAAATTTCGGGATCAAGGCGCGTTTGAATATTCATTGTATTCGTTTTAGTTAACTACTCGTATTTCCTTTTCTGTTTTTTTGCAAGTTTCTCACCGAGTGTTGTTTGCGTTTTACAATCGAAACTCATAGTTTTGCGTGATGAAGAAGCGGGTAACAAAAATCTTAACGGGGTTCCGACTCGACCCTCGCCTCAAGATTCTTGCCGTACAGGCCGC
>RFPR01000148.1 GCA_009928265.1 Pseudomonadota bacterium
ATCCATCCCCGGTCGATCTTTCTCCGCTTTGGTGTAGAAGGTGCGCACGTTGCCCATATTCCAGGGCGGATCGACAAAGATGGTATCCGCGCGCCGCATAAAGTCGGGCATCTCAGCGGTCCAATCGCACACCTGAACTACGCTGTCATTTGGCAAGCGAATCTCGCCAGCCATATCGTGCCGCTTATACGCTTCTCCGTATTCCCACTTCATTAGATCTCCTCCATCGACCACGCCGTTGAATAGGCGGCATTCTTGAACAACTCAGCGATGCCGGTCAATTGCTTGTACCGGTGAATCGTCTCCATATCCATCTGCAATCGCTGCCCAATCTCCTCTTCCGATACTCCCTGCTCAATGAGCGATCGCACAAGATCAGCATCGAGGTCGACCTGATGAAAGCCACGTGCAGCGTTAAATTGCTTGGTGGCAATCATTCGCGCTGATATGTCGTGCGTCAGGACGACGATCGGGATCTCCGGGATATCAAGCCACTCTGGCTGACATATCGTCCAGCGGTGAAAGCCGTCGATGATGACGTAACGCTCCTGATCTGCATCCCATATCGTAATAATCGGAAAACAGAATCCGTTGTCGATGATCGACTGGCGCAGCAGCTCCATCTTGTCTGGTGGAACCGAGTTGGGATTGTAGTTGTTTGCCACAACCAGATCGCGCGCAACAAGGCGCGTGGTCAGGCAGGGAAATGTAATCTCCTGCTTCACAGTACCTCCTCGTAATATCTGATCAGCTCTTCACGTGGATCGGGCTTATTCTCGACCGAAAGGTTGTTCTCGTAGTCATTGCAGATCAGCTGTCGACACTGCTGACGCGCGACGTATTCATTGTTGAGCTGGCGATCGAAGCGCCGCACAAAGATGTCTTTCTTCGATGGGTCAGGGTATGTCTGCAACAGGAAGTCGCGGTAGGCGATCCACGACTTAAAATTCTTGGGCAGCTTGCGAGCCCGGAACAGCTTGGCATTCTTGCCCGTCTCCTGAGCGAGAGCAATGCCCTTGATGCGCTTGCATAGTCTGGCGTAGGTCTTTGGCTCAAACTCGGGTAGGTCGCAAAGGCTCTTAAAGCTCCGCTCGTGGATCAGTGACGATACGCGCATCTCATTCAGCGGATAGCCCTTCTTCAGCTGGAAATCGTAGATCTTGCTATAGCGCAGCTTCTCGTCATAGATGTATCGCCAGACATCGGACGTGTTCCAGTCGTACATCGGATATAGGGTAAAGTTGGCGCCCTTTGGGCTGCCCCAGAAAACGCGATGGCCGTTGATGCTGATCGGATTCTTGACCACCGCTCGCCATCGATTCGGCGATTCACCAGCCGCGCGCAGACCGACCAGGAAGGCGGTATTGGTGTAGCAGCGCTCAAAGTTCTCAATGGCATCATAAAAGCCAAAGCCCTTGTTTCGGTCGCGCACGGTCTGTGACTCAAGCGACCACATGCGATGCTGGATTGCGTAGGCCTTCTTCGATCGCATCCATTCCTTGTGCTTGCCTGCTTCCCAGCAGATCAGCTGACCCTCGTCAAAGCTGGTCGCATTCGTGAGCCGAAATTCGATCTGTAACCAAAGCTTGTTGACATTCTCCGGATATAGATCCATGAGATATTCAATCTGATCAATGCTGCTCTGATACATCGCCTCTTCGTCGAGGAAGAAGAGATTGATTCTGCGCCCGCGACGATGCGCCTCGACCATTGCCAGATGAGCCAGCACGGTCGAATCCTTGCCGCCGGATACTGACACGGTGATTGTCTCAAACTGGTCGAAGACGAACGACACGCGCTCACGCGCTGCGTCCAGCACGGTCTTATCCTTGTGATATCGCTGTGCAAACATCGCTCACCCTCCCTGCCCATTCCTGATATCTCTGCAAATACCACTCATCGACCTTCAGGTCAGTGACCAGAGCATCGATCTCTGTCTGATCGGCCAGCGTCAGGACGTCGGCAAAGTCGATCACGTTGTGTGGAAACTCAAACGCTGTATAAGGTCCGGCGGGATACGTGGTCTCTTTGTAGGTAGCCATTCCGGGGATCTTTAGCCGATCGTTCCGTCCTACATAGGACCGCCCGTCGACTATTGCGGCCATCTTAGCCTTGCCGCCCATCAGGTGCAGATGACGCGGGATGGTATGCGGATCCCGCTGGCCGATACCATCAATCAGGCGGCGCTTTTCGGCTTGATATGCCGCCTTCTGTGCCGCGGTCGTCTCAACCCTGACCGGCCGGATGCGGATCTCGACCGGATTACAGACGATCTTGGCAGCGGTCAGGACGTCGGGACTGAACGACTCGCGACGCCATTGACTGCGAGTGTCCCAGTCAAAGAGCGTCATAAAATCATCAATCGTATCGATGATCGGTAATCGCTGAAAGATCAGCTGGTGAGGGGTCTGATTGAGGAAGTGCCGGATGCAGTTATATGTCAGATCGAATCGGTTCTGAGTGCGCAGGCACTCGTTGATGACCAGCAGTGTGGACTGGTCAATCTCTTGTAGTAGCCGGTAAAAATGCTTGTACTGAATGATCTCCGCATACTCGACCATCTCGACATCGTTGATGGTAAGAGTAAACTTCTGCGGGCTCAGTATAACGACACGCCTGATGCCGTTGTCCTGCCGGTATGCGTCAATAATGGCCGTCTTGTTGTGATCGCCGATATAGATCATCTTGCACGTCGCAGGTATATGGCCCAGTTGGTGTGACGGATGGGCGTAAATCCGTTCCGCATAAACCAGGCCGGATAATGCGCAAATACGTCAATGACCCTGATGCCCTGATATGCCGCATCGGTCTCGATTACCTCGATCCGATGATGCAGCAGCGCCAGTCCATATCCACGACCACGATACTCTGGCAGGGTGTATGCGCTGGTCAGTCGCACAATACGCGGTGATATCAATCGCAGGCAGCCGACGCTGACAATGGCATCATCGACCGTATATGACCATATGCGGTAATGCGGCTCGATATGCAGCCGCTCGCGTCGCATCATTGCGTCGATATGATCGACCGATGCGTAATCAGTCTCGCTGATCACCCTGCCTCCTCGGTCGCGGTCGCTTGGCGTTGGCGCGGACTGCATCCGTCTTGCGAGGGCTGCGGGCCTGTCCGCCCTTCCGTCCAGCCAGTTGTCGCTTCTGGCGCAGATCCTCTTGTCGTGCCAGCAGTGCGCGGTACGCGGCGACCAGCTCGGCGAGAGCGGATCTCTCGGGCGTCGTCAGGCGGTCGTCATTCGTCAAAGGGTCGATGTGGTCTAGCATAAGCTCCTAGTATGGTTCTCCGGTTTTGCCGTCCCGGAATAGTAGATGGTCAGTACCGTGCAAGCATCCGCGCTGGAGCTTGGTGTACCCGTAGTTCACTTCTTGCTTGCACTGCGGGCATCCCTGCCCGCTGAAGTCGTGCGCGTAAAACAGATGCACGTTGAAGTGCTCCTGTAGCAGTGCATTGCGCTGCTCTTCGATCTGCCGCTCTATCTCAATCGTTGGAGCAGCAACGCCAGCGTGAATGCGGCTGACTGACCAGCGCGCCGGCTTGGTGAGCTTGCGCGCAATGCCGAGCCGCTGGAAGTGAGCCAGCACGGCCGCAAAAATGACGCTTGCGCAATTATCGGACGATCCCGAGCCGACAGTCACCATTACGACGTGACTATATGCCGTCGTATGAATAGTGAGCGGCGCGTTGAGGGTTGGTGTGAAACGAGCAACGGAGCGAGCGGGCGGTAGCATTGTCGTATCTCCTGTGGTTGTTGGTGGAGGGGGCCGGAGCCCCCGTCATCAGTTAGCGGCTGACGCGCCACGTCTTTGCCCGGCGGGCGCTGATTTTGTATTCCGTGATGGCTGGCCAGCCAAAGTCAGAGGTGCCAGCCGAGCGATCCCACGTCAGCTCGAGGATGCGGCCATCTGCCAGCCGGTATTCCTCACGGCAGACGGGGCCGGATACGCGTCCGACTTCTGAGCAAAGAAGGGTGGCGGTCTGAACGAGAGTGGCGATTGCGGTCTGGTTAATCATTGTCATCTCCTGTGTAAAAAGAGGGGCCGACCGAAGCCAGCCCCGTGTGGTCATTAGGCGCGAACTGCCCAAGCATTGCGGCCCATTGCGTCGCCGCCGATCAGGTAGGTCGCGTTGTTGCGGGTGGCCTCAAGCAGGCCGTCCCCGTGGTTAGCGACAAGCTCGTAACCCTCAGCGCGGAGCGCCTCCAGCAGGGTCTGGCCCTCTTCGCCGATAGCGAAGCCGCGGCCGTCGTTATTGAACTTGGTGTAGAGCTGGTGAGCGTAATGTGAACCCATTGTCGTATCTCCTGTTTTTGTGTATCGGCGGCTCCATTGCCGCTTCGATGAGTGGATAGTATCAAAGCAATGCTTTGCTGTCAACAAGAATCGTACCGCCATGCAAAAAAAATTACGACTCCGGTCTGTGCATCATAGGCGGCGATGGAAAAGGACAAGAACAGCCCGGCATACCACAACGACGCGCACGATGAGATGGAGCGCTCGTGGGAGATCATCGAGGCCGTCTCGGAAGGGACGCTGGAATTGCGCCGAGGTGCTGCCAAGTGGTTGCCGCTGGAGCCAGCCGAGGATCAGCGCGACTTTGCCATACGCCTGCGCCGGGCGATCTTCTTCAATGCCTTTGAGCGTACCCTCCACGCCCTTGTCGGGATGGTCTTCCGCAAAGATCCCGAACTGTCAGCCGACAACCCGCCGCGTATACGTGAGCTTTGGGAGAACATCGACAACGCCGGAACACACGGCGCCGTCTTTGCCCGCGAGGCCTTTGAGCTGGCCTGCAAGTATGGTCACTCGCTGATCTATGTCGATATGCCGCCAGCCTTGCCCGAGGGCTCAACGCTGGCCGATGAGCGCGCCGCCAATCGTCGCCCCTATTGGGTGATGTACGAGGC
>RFPR01000149.1 GCA_009928265.1 Pseudomonadota bacterium
GGAGAAAATTGCCAGGGTGACAGCGGCACCCATGGCCAGGAGTTGAAAAATGAAAGCGTGAGCGCTCATTTTGCAGCCTCCATAATTACCGGCTCATGAGCCCTTACAGAGCCCGCCACATGGGTTTTGAGTATGCCCCTGATTACGTCGGATCGGCTTATTCCATGGGCCTCCGCAAGCCGATCAAGATTTTCAATCAGCTCATCAGGTGCTTCGAAGCAGATAGTCCTTTTGCTCATACAGGGGTAATCAAAATGAGTATCTCATGAGCCGTCAATAAAAATTGTTGAGAAATATTTGAGGCACGCCGAAAGTCCTATCATGGCCAGAAGATCATCAGGAAAAGACACGCAGCCAGTCAGCACGGCCATTGATTCAAGCCTCTTTGCCGAATTGCGGAAACTGGCTGAAAAGGGAGGAATTACGGTCAACAAGTATTGCCGAATAGTGATTGAAGACGCCGTTTCTAGAGGCGTCTTTGCAGTCGAGCAAAAGACATACAGCCTTCAAACCGATAAAAACTCACAAACAATATATCCCCCGATTGAAATTGAATCCCTCCGCGCCGCTGAAAACCCGACACGAGCCAGAACAAGCCCGGTCGCTCCGCTGGCGCATAGATCCAGAAGACCCAAAAATCATCTACCTGATCCAATGAGCCGCATATCCTACATGGTCGCCACGCTGGCGACAATATCCCTTGTCGCCTGCAAGCCGTCGCCTCGTTATACACTCCACGAGGGGACGGATCCTCGCACAGGAACCCGCTGCACCTTTCAGATTAACGAACGAACCGGGGAAGCCGCCGCTCTTAAAAACGTTGCCCTTTCAACCAATAATTCAATTTGTTACTGGGAGCCAATCCACGACCAGCGCACAGCCGTTGCAATAGTTCAGGTATATAAAGACGCAACCAATTCAGCCGCTACCGACAAAGCAAACGCCAAGCAAATGCAGGAAATCAAGGCCGGCACCTTTACCTACTGACATGACCAAGCAATCAGAACGCACCGGAAACGGCCCCGGCCGTGGTAAATCCTCCATCAGCTCCACCCTATGCGTCGAAGTCCTTGCCGTCCTTGATCGCCTAGCGGCAGAGAGCGACATGACCCGCGGCGGATACATCAGCGCCGCCGTCACCGCGGCAGTGCTTTCCGGGACCACCTTCCCGCGAGTGACAGGAACGGCCAAGTTGCCACCCGCAGCCATTGACAAAGCCCGGAGAGCCGTCGAGAAAGACGAACGCACCAAGGCCCGGCGCTAGATTTTAAGCCGCTCCGCGAGCCATGAAAGATTTCTGAAGATTTTCCATTGACTTCCCACGGGAACCCGTGAGAAGTTACCACCACGGAAGAGCCAACCGACCAAACGGGCAAATCACAAAATGCAGACGCAAGAAACCACCTACGAGATCCGGGTTAGCCGAATCAATGAGACGCCAGGCACGGCAAAGATCGACCGCGCCGGTGTCGCGTTTGATTACTGGAACAACAAAATTGCCGCCTCTCCTTGGTATGATGGCGACAAGGAAATGCTTGTGACGCTTCTCGTTGATACCAGGAGCCACGTCATCGCCCACAACCTTGTGAGCCTTGGCAGCCTCAACGAGTCGATTGCCCACCCTCGGGAGATATTTCGCCCGGCGATTGTTGGCGCTGCCTACGCGGTGATCGTCATGCATAACCACCCATCCGGGAACCCACAGCCCAGCGAGGCGGATCGCAGACTCACCCGCAGGCTCTCCGAGGCCGGAACGCTTTTGAATATGCCGGTCCTCGATCACGTCATCGTCGGAAAGCAGCGCGATCCCGAGCAGCCCCCTTATTTCAGCTTCCGCGAGGCCGGACTTCTTTGATCATTACCATGACCACAGAAGCATCCACCGCATCCAAGTTTGACATCGGGCAGATCGTAGCGACACCCGGAGTCCTGGAAGAGTTCCCCCGGCACGTCATCCTGAACGCACTATGCCGCCACCTATCCGAAGACTGGTCCGAAATGAGCGAGGAAGATCAGGAAGCCAACCGGGCCGCCACCCACAACGGCGCGAGAATCTTCAGCGCCTACACCTACGACGGCCGCAAGCTCTGGATCATTACCGACGCGGCCGAAGAGCCATGGCCACCTGGAGAAAGCGGCCGCCGCACACTCACCACCTTCCTACTTCCTTCAGAATACTAATCACCCCAAATCCATGGCATCAGAAATCCACAAAGCCGTTGAAATCTGCAAGGCGCTAGGCGGAGCAATTCACTCCATGGGATCAGTTCCCGAGGGCCTGCTTTATGCCACCGTCATGAGCACCATGAGCCTTGAATGTTTCAAGCAATGCATCGGCCTACTAATCAAAACCGGCCTGGTTTCCAAGGACTCCAGCCATGTCCTTCACTGGACCGCAAACAACTAACCCACCACCAACACCAAAACGGAAGAGCCAACCGAAAACCGGCACAGCACACCATGACAACAACACAACACACTCCCGGACCTTGGCACATTGCCAGGCGAACCAATGCAGAACGAAGAATCCTTGTAACTAAAGACGGAGAAAGGATTTTGGCATGTTGTTCTACTGGATACGAATCCAGGAAAGGCCCGATTCCCGAAAGTGAGCGACTAGCAAACGCACGACTCATTGCGGCATCCCCGCAAATGCTCGATGCCTTGCACACTGCCTTGGATGCTATAGGTGACACCTACGAAGCCAGGGATAACGACAGCCAGGGCGAGATGATCCGCGACATCATAGCCGCCGCAATCGAAGCGGCTACCGGAGAGGAGGTGCAGGGATGAGTCCTAGAAAGCAAAAGCAACAGCGACGCGACTACCTACGCCGTCTTGCAGCCATGAAACAGGACGACCCAGAAAACCGATGCCGCGCCTGGATCGCCATGATCTCAGGGTCATGGCACTGGACCGGCCCCGAGCCCCTGCAACTCCGCCCAACCCAGCGGCCCTAGACAACCGCCTCGGCCAGCCACAGAATCAAACCATGAGCCACCAAGAAGCCAAGGCCCCAGCACAGAAAATCATCCGCGACCTCCTCCGGGACCACCCTCCCGGCTTTGTCGTGATGGTCATCCGAGCACTGCACAAAATCCAACGCAGCACACCAGACCTTACCATCTACGCCGGGCCCAAGAAACCCGAGGCGACAATACCGCCGCACCCACCCAGGGAATAACAAACCCTGCAAAAATTGTATCAAACCGCGTATCAATCAATTCCTACACAGAGAGAACAGTCATTACGAATGAGATGCTCTACCGACTGAGCTAAAGCGGCGTTACTCTGAAAATCTCCTGAAATCCTTGATTCCTCTCTGATACTGCTACAAATCCGATGTCACAATACCCCACCACAGGCCACTTCGACCGAGCAGCTTGACTCGTATCAGAATTTGTATCAGCTTGTAGCAGCACCCCACGATTTCCATGAGCGCCGTTCCCAAACTGATTAGAACTGAGGTTGTCGTGACCCATCGCGGAAAACGCTACACCCTCTGGCGGCGGGGAGACAACTTCTATCTGCGATTCAGCCGACACGGGAAGCCCATCCTCCGCACCCTGGGCACGAGCCTCAAGGAGCTTGCCGTGAAGCAGGCCAAGACCGAGCTCGACAAGCTGGAAAGCAACGGATGGAAACCCAAGAAACCCGAGGAGCCGAAGGGCCTGGCGACCATCGGCGATATTCTCGACCGCTGGGAGAAATCGACCGAGCTGGTGACGATCAGCCACCTGGCCCGCAGGAACTATGCCAGCTCGCTCCGGTGCGTTCTCCGGGATGCCACTGGCAAGGAGAACGTGGAGGGCTTATGCTCCTCGATCCTGAGCGAGGACACCGTGGACGCCTACATCACCCATTGCCGGGAGATCGACCCCGAGACAGAAAAGCAGCGGCGTCCCGACCATAGTATCTCGGCGACGCTGACCCAGGCGCGGTGCGTCCTTCAGCCTGGTTATCTCAAAATCTACAAGGGCCTGAAACTTCCTGACCTTCAGGGGTGGAGGGCTCGCAAGCGCTTTGTGGCCAAACGGGACTATGGATTCATTCAGTTTCCCCGCTCCATGGTCATTGAGATGGAGGCCGCGGCCGAGCGCCTCTACCAGGACAGGAACCCCGTATGGGTTGTCTATATTCTGATGGGCTACCTTGGGATGCGCAACAGCCAGGCCGAGCAGGCAAGGTGGAGCCATATCCGCGAGGAAAGCATCATTCAGGAGGGGAAGGCCATCGGCACCAGGCATGTGATCGACATCGAGGCTGGTTACGAGGACGCCGTGGCGCGGACGCTGGGGATCCCGGCCGAGTGGTATGAAAAGCTGAAGGCCTTCCAGAAGGAGGGCGACGACCACCTGATTCCAGCCCGGCACGCCACCGAGCGGAACCACCTTTGCAACAAGGAAATCTGCGACTTCATGGCTAAGTATATCCCCGACCGGGAGAAGAAAGCCTACGAGCTCCGGAAATGGGCAGGGTCCAAGGTGCTCACACTCACCGAGAACATCGTCAAAGCACAGTATTTCCTCGGCCACAAAAGCCTCAGCACCACCCAGCGCTACTATGCTAAGTATCTTAAGACCATCACTGGCCTGACCTCCTCCGATACCAGGGAGCTCTACGCTCTTGATCTTGCAGAAACCACCACCACCATCCCAACACCATGAAAACTACCATCACCCTTCTAGCCATTGCATCCCTCATCACGCCCGGACTTGCCCAGGACTGCGATCCACTGGCCGACGCGGCCATGGCAACTGTCATCAGCGGACCCAAGGGGAACACCGTGATCAATGACAATGGACGCAATGCCTTTGTCACGGCCAACGGAGACGGCACCGGCGTTATCTTCCAGGATCGCGGGCCGACCTACGTTCAGAAAATCGGCGA
>RFPR01000150.1 GCA_009928265.1 Pseudomonadota bacterium
AGGAAGCGGATGACATCGCGCCACCAGAAGGCGACCGACGGAGTCCAGAGAAGCTGTTTGGCGGGAGTCATGAGATGTATTCAGCGCTTCCTTAGTGCCTTTTTTTCTTGGGGGCCGGACGGCTATCGGGTTCCAGATGCTCGTCGGCAAAGAGTCGTCCCGTCCGTGCTACGAAGACATCCTCCAGCGTGGGACGGGCGATTCGGAGGGAAGAGATCTCGCCGGGGAAGTCTCCTGCGATCCTGGCAGCCAAATTATAGGCTTCGCGTGACTCGAGTCGCACCTCGCCTTCGACGACGCTGGCTGGCAACCCGGTTTTCTCTGTGATCCGTTTGGACAGCAGATCGGCGCCAATCTCCTTGGCAACACCGAGGCTGATGACATCGCCACCCAGCGCAGAGGTGAGTTCCTCGGGGGTGCCAATCGCAACCAGTTTGCCAGCGCTGACGATACCGACGCGATCCGCGCGCGCAGCCTCCTCCATGAGGTGGGTCGTGCAGAGTACGGTCACTCCGTGCTTAGTGCGGAGGTCTTCAAGTGCAGCCCAGAGGTCTAGGCGTGCTCCGGGGTCGAGTCCTGTGGAGGGTTCGTCCAGAAGCAGGACATCGGGACGGATCAGAAGGCATTTGGCGATCTCCGCGCGGCGCTGGAGTCCTCCGGAAAGTGTCTCGACCAGATCGCTGAGGCGATCGCTGAGGTTAAGCGCGGTGGCCGCATCGCGGATACGGGACTCTAGTTCCGCGCCACGGAGTCCGTAGAGTGCACCCCCGCAGCGCAGGTTCTCAAGAATGGTCAGTTTCCCATCGAGGCTCGGTGACTGGAAAACAACGCCGAGTCGCGCCCGCACCGAGGGGGCGTCGGTCATGACGTCATGACCGGCGATTACGGCGCTGCCGGAATCTGGAAGGGAGAGGGTGGCCAGAATCCTGAAGAGTGTGCTTTTGCCACCACCGTTGGGGCCGAGCAGGCAGAAAAGTTCTCCTCGGCGCACCTCCAGCGAGATGCCGTCGAGGGCGCGGCGCTCGCCGAACGACTTGACAAGATCGCTGACAACGATGGCTGCGTGCGGATCCAGATTGCTCATGAAGCGGTCAGTCTCTCGCTTGTCTTTCGGTATGGCAAGGACTCGGGCAGTTCCAGAGCTGCGATCTCCTCCATGACGCGGTCGGAGAGTTTTTGGTAGAGGGATCGCTCGTCGCCGCCGCAGGAAGCGGGATCAAGTTCTTCCGAGGTGAAGCGGATCGGCTCCCCGACGACTACTGTAATGGGGACGGTGGTGATCTTTCCAGAGCCTTTTGGAAAGGCTTCGTGGGCACCAAAAATCCTCATCGGCTGCACCGGGGCCCGCGACTTCGCGATGATCAGGCCGATACCCTGCTTGCCTTTCTGGAGTAGGCCGTCAGGAGAGCGGGTGCCTTCCGGGAAGAGGACCACACCGTTGCCGGAACGGACGAGGCGTATAATCTTCTTGAGCGCCGACATGTCGTTGCCGTCGCGGTCGACCGGAATGACATTGATGTGTGGCAGAAGCTTGCCGAGCAGCGGCACGTCGAGCAGCGTCTTGCGGGCTAGATAATAGACATCGCGCTTCGAGCAAATCCCCACCAGCGGTGGGTCGACGTAGCTCTGGTGATTGGAGGCGAGGATGACCGGACCCTCCTCGATCAGGCGCTCCGGATGCACGATGCGCAAACTGAAGAAGAATCGCGCAGCGATCTTCGAGAGCGTGTACCAGAAGTAGTAGGTGAACGTCATCGAACGTCTCCCGCGTTGATTAGTTCCAGAACGGCCGAAATCACTCCATCGAGGCCGAGATGCGTCGTATCAATCACAATGGCCCCCTCCGGAATGGTGAGTGGGGCCGTGGCCCGGGTGGAATCAAGCCGATCACGCTCGGCCACCGAATCAACGGCTCCTTCCCTGGCACGGCGGCGGGCTCGCTCCTCGGGAGAGGCGTCGAGATAAAACTTCCAAGGAGTGTCGGGGAACACCACCGAGCCGATGTCCCGGCCTTCCATGACCAAGTCGTGCTCCGCGGCAAGTGCGCGGAGGCAGGTGTTCACCATGTCGCGGACGGCTGGCACCGCGGCAAGCGGCGAGACCATCGCTGCGGTGGCCGCCTCCGAAAGATGAGGGGTGGCATCCTCGCCATCGAGTAGAAGGGAAACGCCCGAGGCATCGAGACGCACTTCCAGGCGACGTCCGGAGATCCATCCTGGGGCCTGCTCCGGCGAAATTCCGTCACGCAGGACACCCCATGCAAAGGCGCGGTAGAAATGTCCTGAGCTGACAAAGAGAAACCCAAGTTTGGCTGCGACTCCGCGAGAGACGGAGCTTTTTCCCGAGGCGGCCGGGCCGTCGATGGCGATGACGCGTCCGGGCATGGCAGGAATCAACTGCAGAGCACCGAGTCGAGCGTCGTCCCGAAGGTCGGGTAGGAGGTGTCGACGCATTCGACGTGCTCGATAACAGTCTCTCCCTCGGCAAAGAGTCCTGCAATGGCTCCCGACATCGCGATGCGATGATCGTGGAAACACTGGAGCGTGGCACCATGCAATGGATACCCTCCATCGATAACCATGCCATCCTCGGTCTCGGTAACTTTCGCACCCATGGCGCGGAGGTTGCCCGCGACGGCGGCGATGCGGTCGGTCTCCTTGACTCTGAGTTCCTTGGCATCGCGGATGATCGTGGTGCCGGAGGCAAGTGCCCCCGCGACGGCGAGTACCGGAAGTTCGTCGATGACGTTCGGAATCTCCGCTCCGGCTATGACGGTGCCGGTCAACTTGCCTCCCTTCACGACGATCGTGCCGGAGGGTTCGGCTGTGTTTTGATCAGAGGGGGTAGCCGTGATGTCGGCACCCATACGGCGGAGGACGGAAATGATACCGTCGCGTGTGGGATTGAGTCCTACCCCGTGCATTGTGATTTCAGAGCCTTCCTTGGCTGATCCGGCAACGAGCCAGAAAGCTGCGCTAGAAATATCGCCGGGGACCGCAAAGTCACGCGCACGGAGTTTCTGCGGTCCCTTCAGCGCGATACGGCGGCGTCCGTTAGCGTCGGGTGTGCCAAGTTCGAGGGTCACACCGAATTCTTGTAGCATCCGCTCGGTGTGGTCGCGGCAGGCGGCGGGTTCCACGACGCTGGTCTCTCCCTCGGCGGAGAGGCCCGCAAGCAGGACGGCGCTTTTAACCTGCGCGCTCGCGACCGGCATCTCATAGGAGAGAGGCTTGAGTGATCCTCCCTCGACGGCAAGGGGAGGTTTGCCGTCACCACCCTCGGCGGTGAAGCGGGCCCCCATCTCGGTGAGTGGTTTGATGACGCGGCCCATGGGTCGCTTGGAGAGCGAGGCGTCCCCGGTCATGCGGGCCTTGATCGGCTGGGAAGCAACGATGCCGGAGAGGAGTCGCATCGTGGTGCCGGAATTCCCGCAATCGACATCGCCGGAGGGTTGAGAGAGGTGTCCGCCCGTTCCCTCGATAACGAAGGTTCCCTTGCCCGTGTGCTCGATGCGGGCACCGAGGGAGCGCATGGCATTGACGGTGGAGAGGCAGTCCTCGGCCTCAAGGAAACCCGTGATCGTGCTGCGTCCCTCGGCGAGCGATGCGAACATGGCGCTCCTGTGGGACATGCTCTTGTCCCCTGGAATAACGAGTGTGGCCTTGATGGGGCCGCAGGCCCGGACTGTAAAGCTCTTCATGATGGAAAAATCGTGGTTGGTATCGTGCGCGGCCCCGCAGGTAAGTCCGGCTCAGGGATTCTCTTCCGGAGGGGGAAGCGGCAGGGAATCACGATGTTTCTTTGCCCGGGTCAAAAAATCGAGAAGGGAGTCCGCCTTTTCTTCGCCGAGTGCGGAAGCCATGGAGGTGAGGAGTGTTGCCATCTCGCGCAGGGCCGCAGAGACTTCGGTGCGATTCTCGGTGAGAATGCCGTGCCAGAGGGTCGGATCGCTCATGGCGACACGTGTGGCGTCGCGGAAACTGCCGCCGGCGAGGTCTTGCGCCCCCGGGGGAAGGGTGTCGAGGACAAGATTCATCAGGGCGAAGGCCAGAGCATGAGGGAGATGGCTGATCCGTGAGACCAACTTGTCATGTTCGCAAGGGGTCATACGGGTGAGGCGGCACCCGAGGGCGGTCCAGAATTCCTCCACTCTCGCCAAGGATACCGAACTGGCATCCCCACCCGGTGTCACGATGCACGGGGCGGAATCAAAAAGGTTTGCGCGCGCCGCCAAGATTCCGGATCGTTCGCTGCCGGCCATGGGATGGGCACCGACAAAGCGGCGGCCCAAGATCGGCGTGAGTCGATCGACCACGGGGAGTTTCACGCTTCCTGTATCGGTGACGACGACATCCCCGGAAAGGGCGGGGGCGAAGGCCGAGGCAAGTTGCTCCATCGTTGCGACGGGCGTGCAGAGCACGACGAGATCCGCATCCTTCACGGCTGCTGCCGGGTCTGTCTCGACGCGATCTGCGAGTCCACGTTTGAGGAGTTCGCCCAAGGTGGAGGAATCGCGGTCCCAGACAGTGATCGAAAGCGAGGGGCGCTTCGCCCTTAGAGCCATGGCAACTGAGCCTCCAATCAGGCCAGGCCCGAAAATGGCAATTTCGCGGGTTCCAGCCGAGGCGCTCAAGACGGATCGGTGTCGTTGATCCGGTGGATCAAGGAACGAGGAAAATCTTCCCGGAGTAGGGATCCTTCACCTCGGAGCCGGGAGGGAAGCCGCGCACGTCGACATACCCGGCTGTGGGGGAGTGTGGACTGGTAACGAAACCGGGTTTGCAAGGAACTGGGGTGCCGTAGGGAAGGTCGCGCGGTGCGGCTGCGGGGACAGGAGTCGGCGTGGCAAAGGGATTGGCCGGACTG
>RFPR01000016.1 GCA_009928265.1 Pseudomonadota bacterium
AGCCCCCACGCCTTCAGTTGGGCGAAGAAATCCTCCATCCGCTCCGGGAGCTCGGAGGCAGGCTCCACCGCCCCGTAGCCGTAAAAGACCGCCGAGAGTTTCCGCTCGGCGACGATATTGGGATCGAGTTGTTTGAGCGTCCCAGCGGCGGCGTTGCGAGGATTGGCAAAGTTGGGAAGCCCCTGCTCATCCCGCTCGGCATTGATCCGGGCGAATGTTTCCTTGGGCAGGTAGACCTCGCCGCGCACTTCCAGCAAGTCTGGAGCCTTGCCGTGCAGTTTGGCGGGAATCACCCCGATTGTGCGGATGTTGCGCGACACCTCGTCTCCGGTGGTTCCATCACCCCGGGTGGCGGCGCGCACCATGCGGCCCTTTTCGTAAAGCAGGCAGATCGCCACCCCGTCCACCTTAGGCTCAATTGTGAAAGGAATCTCCTCACCCGGCAGGAGACGCTGAAGTCGCTCGACAAAGTTGCCGATCTCCTCAGACGAGTACGTGTTGTCCAGACTCTGCATGGGCACCAGATGGCGAACCTGGGCAAAGGCTCCCTGAGGCCTGCCGCCGACCTTCTGGGTCGGCGAGTCGGGCGTCAGCAACCCGGGATGGGCTCGCTCCAGATCGACCAGTTCCCGGTAGAGGGCATCATATTCCCGGTCACTGATCTCCGGTTTGGCCTGCTCATAGTAGAGGCGGTCATGATGGGCAATCTGCCGCCTAAGGTCCGCGATCCGGTCTTCGGAAGCCCCAGAGACCGCCCCCTGATCGGTGGCAGAGGATCCATTGAAGGAAAAAAGATCGTCAGTGCTCATCGTGACTGTTCGTTTTTGTACCCTTTGGAGGCGTCCATGGCGATCTTTGAGCAATACTCCCATGAAATCCAAGATTCGACTCTATGAATGCCCTTCCGGGGAGTTGGCACGGGGGGTGCTTCGTAGAAAGCCGGTTTGTGGTTGCAGCCCGGCTGTTCCAATTTTCGAGCTCTCGGGGGGGAACTCGGAACAACAGCCGGGCTGCTCTTTTTCCCCTTCTTTACTGTTCACTGACCCTGTGAATCTTTTTATGGGCTTCGTGAAGATTGGGCTATCGTAGGCACTCCATGATCACCATCCCCGAGGAGATTCGTCGGCGCCTTGGTGAGGAGAAAGCCGTACGGCGTCTCCATCTCGAGGAGCGACTTCACCGCCGGAAGGCTTTCCAAGGACTTGGACCTTATGCCCTAGAGCGTTTCTTTTCGGTGAATGCCGTCATCGGTGCGGCAGTCACCGCCTGCGGACTCAAGGAAACAGGGCTACGCAACATTCTCGATCTCCGCATTGAGGAGCACGAGGTGACGATCTCCGGGCTTCCGAAGGCCTTCGAGGGATTCCGACTTCTTCAACTCGCCGACCTGCACTGCGATCTCGATGACCGAATTATGGATCGAATTACCGAAGCGATGGCGACTGTTCCCCATGATGCCGTTGTCCTGACCGGTGATTACCACACTAAGGTTCACCGCCCCTTTGACCGATCCCTGGCGGCAATGCGGCGCCTGATTCCCCTCCTCCATCCCAAACGCTTCGCGATCCTCGGTAACCATGATTTCCTCGCCAAGGTCGCCCCGCTGGAGGAAGCGGGTCTTCCCTTCCTGCTCAACGAAGCCCTGCCACTGGAGCATCACGGCTCACGCCTCTGGATCTGCGGCATCGATGATCCCCACTTCTTCCGGACCCACGATCTGGCACGGGCATGCTCCGTGGTTCCCTCCAATGAACCGACGATTCTCCTTTCCCACTCCCCGGAGACCTACCGGGAAGCGGCAACTCTGGGCTACTCGCTCATGCTGAGCGGTCACACCCACGGTGGGCAGATGTGCCTGCCGGGTGGCTTCCCCGTCTACCGCAATGCTCCCGGATGCCGCAGGGAGCACCTGGCCGGGTCATGGCGTGAAGGAAGAATGCTCGGATACACCTCGCGGGGGAGCGGTACAGCCGGAGTGGCGGCGCGCTTCCATTGCCCTCCGGAGATCACCCTGCATATCCTCAAGACTCCTCCATTTTTTCCTTCATGACCTTACCTCCCCACCCCATGCGGATTTTCCTTCTTGGAATAGTTTTTATCGCAACAACGTCTGTCCTGACGGCACAAGATCTCCCTGCCCCTCAGAATTCAGCAGCCCTGCTCCGGGAACTCGATCAGATCAACAAGACAGCCGAAACTCACGAACAGCAGCGCCGTAGCGAAGCTATCTCCCGGATCCAGTCGGCCGCCGCATCCCCTTCGGCATCAGTGGAACTCTATCTGCAGGCGCTCGCCGGCACGAAGTATCTCGATAAACATCAGGACTTTCTCGACTGGAAACAGAAAAATCAGGATGTCATCCGACATTCGTCGTACCAGAACGCCGCCCAACTCCAACTGCGCTATCTCTTGCTCGGACTCCTGCGCTCGGAAAAGCACGATGCTTTGGCCCAGATCAACGAAACTCTCGCCTACCTCAACAGCCTACAGTCCCTTCATTTTCTGGATGAACCGTTTGTGGCTCCCCCGACGCAGAAGGGATACCAACCCCAACCCTGCCCTTCGGATAAAGTCACCAAGGAGGCCGCCGATCTGATGGGCAAATCCCTCTTAGGATACCCCATTGTCGAGTGGCTACAGATCAAGGATCTCCTCCCGGACAAGGACTTCAGCGGAGCCGCCGGTGACTACTTCGAAATCCTTGAAAAAAACGTTAAGTCACCCCTGAAACAAAAGAACGATCCGCGCCTGACGGGCGTCTGGGATCTCCAGATCACCACAGCCATGACGCATGCCAATGCGACTAAAGACTCTCAGAAAGCCGTCACCTTCAAGACAGAGAAACTCCCGAATCTGCTTTTTGGAAAATGCGCCGACATGGCGGCGATCGGTCAGCCCAACAGAGCCGTGAACGAAATGGTGGCGCTGATCAGGGCTTATCCCGGAAACCCATCGGTTCCCGATTGGATCGAGGCGGCTAAGCATCTGATCACCAATACGCCCGTAGCACCCACGAGCGGAACGAATGCACCCGATTCGACCGCTGCAGCAACGAACGTTCTCAACTCCCCCGAAGCGACCGCCCCTCAGACCAATACACCGACACAATCTCGCTAGGGCAACACTATCAGGGGATCAATTGTCTGCCGGTCTTCCCCGACCGGGCATCCTCTCCCGCGCAGGCGGGTTCGGACTGCTCGGCTTCAGCCTCACATGACTAAGCTGCCTCCCCAGGCACCTTTTCACCCCTGATCAAATCCTCCCAGGTCTGGCGGGCGCGTACGACGGTCGCCTTGTCGCCCTCAACGAGTACCTCCGGCAGAAATGGACGCGCATTGTAGGTGGAGGACATCACGAAGCCGTAGGCACCGGCGCTCATGAGTGCGATCCGGTCACCGGGAGCAAGGGTCGCTACCTCGCGATCCTGAGCAAAGAAATCACCGCTCTCGCAGACCGGACCGACGACATCGACCTTTTCCAATGAGGAGTCCTTGGGTTGACGAAGCGGCTCGATCTCGTGATGCCCCTCGTAGAGGGCGGGACGGATCAGGTCATTCATTCCCGCATCGACGACCACGAACTTCTTGGTCGGGGTCTCCTTGCGGTAGAGCACACTGGTGAGCAGGACGCCGGCATTACCGACGATGAATCGGCCCGGCTCGAAAAGGATCCTCAAGCCAAGCGCCTTGAGGGGCTCGATCACCTCGGACGCATATTCCTCGGGAGTGATTCGCTCAGTGGCTTCCTCGCCGCCCCCCTTCCACCAAGCAGCGTCACCGCTGGCCAGCGCCCCGCGGTAGACGATGCCGACTCCGCCACCAACGCTGAAGAACTCAAGGCCGTAGAGGGCCTTTAGTTCCAACACGAGCGGGGTGAGCTTGCGGACCGCCTCGGCAAAGGGCGGCGCCTTCAGGATCTGGGATCCGATATGGGTCTGCAGACCGCGGATCTTGAGGTTCGGGAGCGACGCCGCGCGGGCATAGACCTCGGCGGCGCGATCGAGGCCGATACCGAACTTGTTCTTACTCTTGCCGGTCGAGATGTACTTGTGGGTCGGCGCGTCGACATCGGGGTTTACGCGGATGGCGATGGGTGCAATCAGTCCTGCCTTGCCGGCCACCTCGTTGATGCGCTCAAGCTCCTGCTCGGACTCGACATTGAAACTGTAGGTCCCCTGACGCAGGGCATAGTCGATCTCCTCCACGGTCTTGCCCACCCCGGCAAAGGTGCACCGGTCGGCGCGACCGCCGGCCTTCAGCACCCTGAAAAGCTCACCACCCGAAACGATGTCGAATCCCGCCCCCTCCTTGGCGAGGAGATTGAGCACCGAGAGGTTGCCGTTCGCCTTCATCGCGTAGCAGATCATGCGATCACCCAGCGGAGTGAGGGCGGTGTCGAGACGGCGGTAGTTATTGCGGATCGTCTCAGCGGAATAGACATAGGCGGGCGTGCCGACTTCAGCGGCCACGGACTCCAGATCGACTCCCTCGCACTTTAGCGAACCCTCGGCGTAACGGAATGAATGCATCGGTGGATTTAAAACCTGAAACTGGAAACCTGAAACCTGAAAAAAATCTTCACTCCGATTCTTTCACCCAGACTTCCCTTTTTTCCTCAGGTGCAGGGTATTACTGAAGATGTCGGAATTGACGCAAATTTCTGGTTTCAAAATGTGAATAACGTGTGAATATGACTCTATCTTGATTCGCGACCGGCGTCAGTGCGATGCGGTGGGATCACACAACCCGGCAGGGTGTCCGGGTCACGGAGCTTCGTCTCTCCATCTTTTTACCGGGTTTTACGGATACGCGGCATTGCGTCATCCACGTCACTCACCCCCTCACTGGGGAACCTCCACACCAACGTCAGACTGAACACCACCATGCACCGAACCGCACCGCTCGAAACCTCCGAGGAACAGGCACTCTTCTTCCCAGGCACCGGCAGTGGCAGACGGGCAGCAGCCTCCGGACTCGTGAAAAATTTCGTCCTCGATACCAACGTCCTCCTCCATGACCCCCATTGCCTCAACCGTTTCGAGAACAACCACCTCTTCATCCCGGTCGAGGTCCTGAGCGAACTCGACAAGTTCAAGAACGAGCAGACCGAGCGCGGCGCGAACGCCCGAACCGTCCACCGCTTCCTCACCCAGATCTTCGACCACGAAACCAAAAAGGTCACCCGCGGGGTCAAGACTGCCGGCGGCGGATCCGTCCGCATCTACATCAACGACGCCCTTCGCCGCGACCGCCCCTCCCCGGCGCTCCGACGCTTCGCCAAGATTTTCCCAGACCGCGAGGCCATGGATCACAAGATCATCGCCGCATGCATCGGCCTGCTCGAGAAGGAGGAGACTCCGGTGATTCTCGTCACCAAGGACCTGAACATGCAGCTCAAGGCCATGGCCCTAGGCATCACTTGTCAGGATTACCTCAACGACAAGGTCTCCGCAGAGGATGCCGAGGAGGGTGAGATCCGTCGCCTGATCGTGGAGGCCCACGAGCTCCAGCGCTTCGGCAGCTCGCAGAGCCTCGATCTCGGGGTGCAGCGCACCGGCGGCCCGCTCGAGATCAACGAATATGTCCTGCTCGCCGCTTCGGAGCAGAAACTCATGCCGGCGCGCCACATCGGCGGAGGGCACTTCCAACGACTCCGCGTCCCCCCCACCCTCCAGATGCCTCGAGGTATCGAACTCAAGCCGGCAAACCTGGGCCAACTCTGCTTCCTCGACGCACTCCTCGACCCCGAGATCTCGCTCATCACCTGCTACGGCCAGGCGGGAACAGGCAAGACCCTCACCGCCGTCGGAGCAGGTCTCTACCTCACGGGACAGAAAGCCTACAACGGCCTCACAGTAAGCCGCCCCGTGGTGGCCATGGGCGACACCCTAGGATTCCTGCCCGGCAGCCTTGAGGAAAAGCTCCACCCCTGGCTTCAGTCGATCTACGACGCCTTCGAGGTGCTTATGCCGCTTCATCAGCCCAGCCCCAACGGCCTCCACGCCTCCGAGCGCAAGAAGCAGAAAAAGCAGGCCCAGCAGCAACAGGACCCAGCAGGAGCTCCCGGCCAACAGAAGCCGCTCAAACCCTACGAGCAACTCATGCAGCGCGGCCTCCTTGAGATCGAGGCCCTCTGCTACATCCGCGGCCGCTCCATCCCGAATCGCTACTTCGTTCTCGACGAGGCCCAGCAGTTGACCCCGCTTGAGGCCAAAACCGTGGTCACGCGCATGTCACGTGGATCGAAGCTCGTCATGGTCGGCGACCCGGCCCAGATCGACAACCCGTACGTGGACCGACGCTCCAACGGTCTCGTCCACACGCGCAACAAAATGCGCGGCAACAAACTCACCGCCCACATCTCCCTCACTAAAGGTGAGAGGTCACCGCTTGCCGAACTCGGCGCGCAGTTGATGTGACAAGAGAGGCTATTAGCGGTTTAGACTGAAGACTGTTAGGTATGCATCCTAGCAACTTTTTGACCCAACTCACATTATATCATCATGAACTCCACCATCCTCCTCAAAGTCGCATTCCCAACCATCTTCATTCTGATGGCAGTATTCTTTTTTTTCATCGCGCTCAAGACCCTAGCTGGTCGTCGTCCATTGGTATTCTCTTCTCGCTGGCTCTTCGCGTTTATGTGCCTGGCTTTCCTGCCCAACATTACGAACTCGATAAGCATGGGATTATCATCGCCCCACGGCTTCACCATGATTGCATGGATGAGCCCACTGATGTTCGCAGTGCTTTTAGTTTTCTTCTGGATACAAATGAGGGGATATATGGCGTTCGCCATTTCGGATACCTATTTTCGGGAGGCTTTACTGGCTTCAGCAAGTTCCCTTGGTTTCTCGATTGAAGAGACGATGTCCCATTTAAAAATCAAGGAAACAGGGCAAGAAATGCAAGTCGCCATTCAGGGATGGATTGGAACTGCGCAGCTTAAATCGACCGGCAAAGAATCGAACGAAACGGTCAAAGAGATAGCCAAAGAAATGACAAAGTATTTTCGGAGCACCCCAGGGAAAATGAACTTTATGACGTCTTATTTGTATCTAATTATCGGAGCATTCATGGTCGCTATGTCAGTGTGGATGTTTACCCTCAAAATAAAATAAATGCTAACCAGCGCATCCAGCCAATCTGCCAAATGCGGGCGGTTGATGCGTGATGTTATCTTAAATAAAATATGAGGACTACAGTCTACTTATTATCAATCCTGCTTTGCGCTATTCCCTTCTCGTCATATGGTTCAGAGGTAATAGTTAAAAAAAGCGAAGAAATCTCATCGGGGTCGCGAAAAATCGAAAAGGTCTTTTTTAGAGGTAAAGAGGCTGTTTGTGCCCATACCACATTTGAACGTATTGATGGATTTAAGCACCCTAATCCAATCAAAGAGACTTGGTGTGTATTTGTAGATGGTTACCCGATTTTCCAAGAGTTTATCTTTGCTAAGTCCAAAAATATTTTTATTTCGGAACTGAAAAGAAATTATTCTGTTTCTCTAGTAGATGCTAAAGGTCGTGGCCAAACTGATAAGCTCTTAATTTTTAAAAGGACCAATTCGAGTAATACCTTATTGGAAGCATTTCATGTTTTACCGACGGGTGCTTTGATACCATTTACAAATCAGGAACTAAACGTCCAGAAAGCTAAAGAATCATACGAGTAAAAAGCCAACAAGACGCTGCACTCAAAACCCGCCCTTCAAGTGAGCTTAGACGTTCGGTAAACACGTATATCTCTCGCCATGACCACCGTTAAACGAATCAGCCCCATGCTTGCGGTCGCTGATATGCAGGAGACCGTTGCATTCTACCGTGACGTTTTGCTCTTCGAGACCGAGATTCAGTCACCAGAGTATTCGGTCCTCTCCCGCGATGGTGCGACTATTCACCTAATGAAGGCCGCTGACGAGAGTGTGATGGCCTGCGTGCGAGGGCACACAGAAATATACATTGAGGTTGATGACATCTCTGCACTTTGGACGCACGTCGAGCCAATGAAGGACCGATACAAGATCCGCGGACTCGTTGATCAGCCATATGGAATGACGGAATTCCATATTGGAGATCCCAATGAATGCTTGGTTTTCGTTGGCCAAGAAACAAAACAAAAATAAGCCGAATAGACCGATGCAATTAACTCCCATTCCCTCGGCTCTTTTTTCACAGATCCTGTGGACGCGGGATCTGTGACAAAATCAAATGGCATCAGGACATCGGGGACATTAACCTTTAAAATGAAAACATTCGGAGCTGCCACCACTTTCCACGTCTCAAATTTGGATACATCACTCCTGTTTTATACGAGTAAACTTGGTTTCACTGAGCTTTTTCGATTTGGTGACTACGCTGGAGTCGAATATGGAGACATCCAGATCCATCTTTCAGGTCCTGGCGCCACCAACAAGAGACAAATTGGACAAGGCGGAATCTATATTTTTTGCGATACCGTAGATTCCTATTTTTCGGAAGTATCTTCTAAGGGAGCATCAGTTCAATACGCTCCAAAGGATTACGAATATGGAATGCGAGATTTTGTTATAGAAGATCCAGATGGCAACCTCATTGGAATTGGCCAAGAAATTAAGAATTCAGGCTAACAAGACGCTGCAGCTACCCCCTAGAAGCTAGGGGTTATCTTTACATTCGACCGTTCCTTCCCTTTTCCACCCTCCTTATGAGTTGCAGGCCTGATCGGGGCAGCTGAGCTTTGCGTTAGACAGAGTTATCTTTTGCTATATGGCGCTGGCATTTTGAGGAGATAGCTAGGCGACCAAGCGTCAGCCGTAGCATGACCTACGGCAAGCGCAGGCCAACGACGCCAGAACTCAAAAGACCTAGCCCCTTGCTTCAAGGGTGCCTTGGGTCACTCCTAGCTGCGCCCTCGCTCTAAGCGAACGCCACAGATCGGACCCCTCGGTCTCGCCTTTGAGGAGATTCTGGTAGGCGCTCAGTATCGCGGAAGTCTGCTCGGCATTCTCCTCAAGCAATTCGATACGGAAGTTGCGTAGGCCTGCTGCGCGGAGTTCCTTAAAGTATCCTGCGCCGGTCTGGGCCACGGCGTTGAAGAGGGTATTCCTGCAGCCGACATCGGCGCGGAGCGGATGCTTCATCCCGACACGGTCGCGGAGGTGGACCCGGTGCGTTTCGCAGGGACGCCCGCAGTCGGTATGGTCCTTCCCCTCGGAAAGGAAGGCGGCAAAGACGCAGTGCTCCATGTGAAACATCGGCATGTGCTGATGCAGCGTCAGCTCAAACCACTCGGGAGGTGCCTCGTTTAAGAGATCAAGAACCTGGCCGATGTTGAGGTCGTAACTGACAGTGATGCGATCAAGGCCACGAGCCCCATTTTTTGACATAAAGAATTGTGCCGAGAGGGGATTGGCGACATTGAGCGAAAAGTCTCCGACCGTCTTCAGGCCTGACTCACGAAAATACTCGATCGCACCGAGATTTCGGATCAGCACGCCGTCGGGTGCGGCATTCTTGATAAGCTTGAAGAATCCCTCCTCGGTAGCCTTCTGGATCCGGGGAGTTGCGAGCAGGATCCGAGAATTTCCTCTCTCCCTAACCAACGCCACCGCCTCCTTGTAACGGCGGATATCCTCGAAGTCGGCATAAACCTCACCGATCCCTTCGCCCAGAACGGATTCCAATTGCTCCATCGAGCGGCAAAGCACCCGGAGCATCGGATCTTGGTTCGATGTTGCGTCATGATCAGGTTCGCTACGACGAAACAACTCCCTCCAGCTTCCCGGCAGTTCGGGACGAGGTAGGGATGTGGCCACAGTCAGTTTTTCCAGCAGATCGCGGCGCATCCGGTTGATCTCGCCGAGCGGAAGGATGACCTCACCTTCCAGTTCGAGGGTGAGTCCTCGGAGTTCGAAACCGCTCTCGGCTGTTTTCTCAAGTTGAGCCCGGAGTCTTTCCTCGGTGAGGGGTGCTTTCAGCGCTTGATCAAGAGGTATCGCAGAGCGGATCTCGATCACCCCCGATTTCATGACAAGCGGCTCACCGACACGGCCCGATAGGGTGACATCGAAGGGAGTTCTGCTGCGGGCCTCGATGCGTCCGCTCCATGACTGACGCAGACGGCGGTCGAGCTCCGGATCGTTGGTTTTCCAGACACGGTCGCCAGGCTTCAGGCGACTGGTATCGAGGTGTCCGTGGCGGAAATAATGTCGATTCCCACGGATCTCGTAGACCCGGCCACCCTGCTCCTGATCGGTATCGGCCCCCGTGTCGAACACGATCCCGTCGCCGGGCTTTAGGGGGGACTGTGTGTCAAAAGCCACGAAGTCGGGACCGACAACGGAGATAATCCCCAGAAAAGCCCCCCGCTTCTTCCCGAAACGGGCATGGACTAACTCCTGATGGTTCACCCCGTGCATCCAGCCGGAGTAGAGCCCCCGGGAGAACGTCATCTCGAGCTGGTAACGATCATCAGGTCCCGCTTCGCGGGCCTGCCCGGAGAGCGCCGCATCGATCGCCTTCCTGTAGACCTGACAGACGGCCGCGACATACTCGGGCGCCTTCAGACGCCCCTCGATCTTGAAACTCTCCACTCCCGCCTCGATCAGCGTGGGGATATCGTTCACCGCCGCCAGATCCTGAGGGGAGAGCAGGTAGCGCTTGTCACCGAGATCGCGGAGAGCCCCGTCGACGACCAACTCGTAGGGCATACGGCAGGCCTGCGCGCATTCGCCGCGGTTAGCACTTCGCTGCCCCAGAGACTCGCTGGTGAGGCACTGACCGGAGTAGGCGACGCAGAGTGCCCCGTGGACGAAAACTTCGAGCGGCATCCGATCCGTGTCGAAACGCTTGAGTTCCCGCAAGGAGAGTTCGCGCGCCAGCACCGAACGGGTGATCCCGAGTCCGCGTGCCACCTCAACCCCCTGCGGTGAGGTGAGGGTCATCTGGGTCGAGGCATGAATCGCGAGTTCCGGAACAATCGCTGCGGCCAAACGAACGATCCCGATGTCCTGGATGATCAGGGCATCGACCCCCGAGCGATTGAGCAGGCAGAGGTAGTCGGCTGCGTCATCGAGCTCCCCGGTGAAAACCAGGGTATTCATCGTGACGTATGCCTTCACCCCATGGCGGTGGCAGAAGGCAACGACCTCGGGAAGCTCCTCCTCGGTGAAGTTGTCGGCACGAAGGCGCGCATTGAAGCGCGGCAGGCCAAAGAAAACGGCATCGGCCCCGTTGGCCACCGCGGCCTTCAGACATTCCCATCCCCCGGCCGGAGCAAGCAATTCGGGACGATTCATGCTCAGCCTCCCGCGGCGACCTTCATGAGTTCCAAGCGATCGCCGTCACTGAGAGTTACCAATTTCCACTCGGAGCGGTGGAGGGCTTTGCCGTTGTGCTCCACGAGCATCAGCGGCGCCGGAAGGGAAAGTTCGGCAAGGAGTTCCTCGATGCCAACCGAGACGATCTCCTTGGTTTCGCTATTGATCGTCAGGAGAGGCATAGACTTAAAAGATGAAGGTTGAGGGATGAATTATGAAGCCGATACAGGAGAAGCTGATTCCGACTTTTCATCCTTCATCCCTCTGAATTCATCCTTTCCTAAAATCGCGCTGTCCCAGTCTTTCCACACAGGTTCCAAACCACGTGAAGAAAGCATGGCGGCGACTTCGCCTGGAGTCCGGTCGTCGCTGATCGCGAATTGCTCGGTGGCCGATGAGCCAGAACAGGAGCTCTCGACCTTCTTCCCCTTCACCGTGTGGTGGAGTTGGTCACTTCCCTGCCCCGTGTAGCCACCCGGTTCGGTATGACTGCCCGCGCTCATCATGGTAACGCCAAGCGGCGCAAGGGCGTCGCGGAGCTGGGCGGGTTCGCGGGTGCTGAGCACGATGCCCACCTGCGGAAACGTAAGCCTGAGCGCACAAAGCAGCTGGGTGAAATCACGATCTTCGAATGGAAAGCGCGGCTGGAACTCCCCGGCGGCAGGGCGTAGTCGCGGCATGCTCACCGTGAGTTGGGAAGTCCAGCTGACACGCTGGAGATGAAACAAATGGGCGGCCAGCGCGGTCGCCTCACCTTTCCAATCGGAGAGTCCAAAAAGCACGCCGATTCCAATCCGGCGGAATCCGGCCTCATGGGCGCGTTCAGGGGTGTCGAGGCGCCAGTCGAAATCCTTCTTTGGACCAGCCAGATGAAGTTCCCGATAAGCATCCCGATCATAAGTTTCCTGATAGACCACAAGCCCCTCAGCCCCGGCGGCGACGAACGGGATGTAGTCGGCGGTCTCCATGGGGGCCACCTCGAGCGAAAGACTCGGGATCTCCCGGTGCAGTCGCTCGATGCAGCGCTTGAGATACTCTCCCGAGACGAATTTGGGATGTTCCCCCGCCACGAGCAGGATGTTACGGAATCCCTCAGTGGCAAGATGCCGTGCCTCGGCCGCAACCTGCTCGATCTCAAGGGTGACACGGAGGATCGCCTCGTTTTCACGAGAGAATCCGCAGTAGGCGCAGGAGTTCACGCACTCGTTGGAGAGATAGAGAGGGGCAAACAGACGCATCGTGCGTCCAAAGTGGCGTCGGGTCAGTGCTGCGGAACGACGTGCCATCTCCTCAAGCGCCCCATCGCTGCAGGGCTCCAGCAGTAGACGAAAGGCCGCAAGCTCCGCCGAAGGAGAAGCAAGAGTGCCGTCGAAGATCTTCGAAAAACTCATCGCGATTCAGTCTAGCTTAACTGGCAACCTTCACCGGGAAATCCCGCTCGTCGCAAGTCGACCCAGTTCCTCCATCTCTTCTTCCGTCGGGATGCGTCCCTCAGGGCGCCAAGAATCGTACAACCCGGCAACCGCAGTGACGCAGCCGTTTTTCCAGACCATCGACTCGGGGAAGCATGGCCCTACCTTGAGGGGATCGCTCCAGAGATGAATCGCCAGCGTTCGACTGGGCTGTAGCGCGGCTGCAAGGTGCATCGGCCCGCTGTCGGTGCTCACTGTGTAGGAAGCCGCCCTGAGGATCGCGATGAGGCCGGTGAGATCGGTGCGATTGGTCCAGTCCTCGGCATTGGCCGGGAGATTTTCCAAGGAAGCACCTCTGCCTACCACGACGACCCTGACTGATCCTGCTCCCCTGATGAAGGCCCGCACCATCACCGGAGTGAGACTCTTCCCCTCACCCCGCGAGTACGGGTGCAGGACAACAAAGGGGGTGTCGGTGGAAAATCCTGCGGGAAGTTTCCCCTCGGGAAGCGGGAACTCGGGATGATCCGGTCGGGGAATCCCGAGCAGGTCCAGCACGGCGAGGTATCGCCGTACAGCGTGGTCATCTCGGGAAATAGCGGCTTTCCTTCCGATCAGAAGACGCGCCCCCTCCCGGGCATCAGAAAGACCGATGACTTCTCCTGCGCCGGAGATTCGTGAAAAGAGGGCGCTACGCAGCAATCCCTGCAGATCGATAGCCAGATCGGGCTTCCAATCCCGCAGGGTGCGGAGCCATGCCAGCGAAAGCAACCAACCGGAAGGACCACGGAATTTCTCCCGGGGAAAGAGAATGGTGCCCGAAACACCGGGGTGACCCTCCACCAGCGAGCGCCAGACCGGCTGGATCAGCCAGCGAATCTCAGCTTGCGGCCAATGGGCATGAATCGCGGAAACGACCGGCAAGGCATGGATGACATCCCCCATGGAGCTCGGCTTCACCAGCAGGATACGGCGCGGCGTTTTCATGACCCGGTTCTCAGGCGTACGGCGAGTTTTTGGGGAAGTCCGGCCTCGAGGATAGCGGAGGCCGCAGCCTCGATATTGTAGTCGATGCGACGGAGCCAGAGTCCCTCTTCCTCCTCGTCATGGATCATGTAGGCCGCCCTCGGATCACCATCGCGCGGTTGCCCGACGGCACCCGCATTGATGAGATACTTCGTAGTACGGGAAAGCCTGATTCCCTGTTCCTCTTCATCGAAGAGAAGCACCTGCCCGATTCCTTTAGCAAAGGCCTGCGGCACATGGGTGTGCCCGATGAAGCAGAGTGGAGTCCGCTGGAGTGCCATGCTCATCTCGGCATGGGCTGCCTCGCGGACGTACCCCCACGCGAGGGGGGAATCGAGCGTCGCATGAACGAACGTGGTCCGGCGGATTTGCCTCTGCGGGCGGAGTGCGCCCAACCAGGCACGATGTTCCGGTGAAAGGCGTTCCCGGGTCCACTGGAGAGAGATCCTTGCCACCTCGCTCAACACGTCGAGCGACATCTCCCCAGACGCCGCCTGATCGTGATTTCCCATGACGCAGGAACCGGGAAGCTCCGAGGCAATGGTGACGCATTCGGAGGGAAAGGCCCCGTAGCCAACCACATCGCCGAGTAGGTGAAACTCGGTGCAACCAAGGGCACGCGCATCCTCCAGCACGGCCTCCAGCGCGTGCAGATTGGCATGGATATCGCCGAGAATCGCGTAGCGCATCAGGAGCGGGGCTTGGGGGAAGGGGAAGATGAGGAAACCGGAATTCTTTGCTCCGCAGGGATACTGAGCTTCTCCTCCAGACGACGGAGTTCGGCGATCAGGGGGGGCAATCTCATCTTTTCCCCCTGATTATAGAGGGCGCGCAGGCGGTCATAGGCCTCCCGCTCCATCCCGGGAACCTTCCCAGCTTCGTAGGCTGCAAACCTGGCTACATAGGCTGGAGCACCGGGCAGCGAGGAGGCCTTGGCAAAGGCCGCTGAGGCCCCTGCATGATCCTCAGCCTTGTCACGCAGGAGGATACCGAGACGCTCTTGCAAGAGGTAGCTCTCGGGATTATTGCGGATGCCGCGCTTGAGGAAATCCTTCCCGAGTTGAATGTACTGGCGGCGGGCCCTCTCGCGGAGAACTTCACTCGGCTGATGCTTGTCCTGAAGAGCCGCGATGCTGGCGTTCCATGCCATGTGCCAGGCGGCGATATCCCAATAGAGCAGGGAGTGGGGTTGGAGTGTGGTGACCGTGTTGAATAGCCCCGCCATGCGTCCCCACTCGGTCTTTTCCCAGGCCGCGTGCGACTCGATCCATAGAAGGGCCGCGACCGGTGCCCGAAACCCACTCAGTGCGGCAAGGAATCCCGATTGACCGATCTGCTCGCGAAGGTCGATTCCTAGAGGAACGGAATGAAATCCCGCTTTGGTGGCCGTGGACTGGAGTTCTTTCTGCCACGGCAGCAGCAGCGCACCGGCCACGATGACCAAGAAAACGGCCTGCAGGCTACGGAAAAGGAAGGATGCTCCTGACATGGCGGCATCAGAGTTCCCTATTCTGGAAAAGGAAACAGGCGACGGCGTAATAAACCGCCGTGTAGACACCCCCCAACGCCAAGGTCTGCAGAAACAATCCAACAGGAAGGGAAGTCCCCGCGACAATGTCATCGCTCAGATTAAAAGCCTGCAAATCGGGAAAAAGGAGCGCGACCACGGCGGTGAAGACGCGGGTCCACCAGTGGATCCCGATTCCGCTCATCCAGTACTCACGCGCGGTGACCTGAAGGTGGCCGATGAAGTAGGCGGAGGCGGCCACAAGGATAGCGAAGATCCCGGAGGTGGCGAAGGTCGAGACGAGCAGGGTGAGCGAGGCGAGCAGGATCGACTTCACCAGCAGGAGGACCATGGCTGCCACAAGATCCCAGGAGAAACCCCCCTTGTGCACGGCATCGAGCGCGGCCGCGAGATCCTGCGCGGATCCGGAGAAGGTGGCACAGGTCTCGGCGAGGGCGGCCTGCTCGCGCAGGAAGAGGACTCCGACAAAGAGGATACCCATCACCAGCGTCGAGAGGGCTAGGAGGATGACGACGCCGAGTAGTTTCCCGAGCAGGTATTCGTGGCGCGGCACCGGCTTGGAGAGGATCGTGAAGATAGTCCGGTCCTCGAGATCACGCGGCAGGAGGTTGGCGGTCGTCAGGATCGCCAGCAGACAGAGAAAAACAGCCATGGCACCCAGCGCCACGTCCTTCAGCATCTGGAACTCCTCCTGGAACGAGAACTTGGCAAGGAAGGCAGAGTTCCCGATCACGACCAGGGCGAAGATCAGCAGAAAGTAGAAGACCTTCTGTCGAACCAGACCGGTGAAGGTGTTGCGGCCGATCGCCGTGATCCGGGAGAGGGAGCCTGTCATTTGCGTTTTTTCGCTGAGGCTTTGCGGACAGGGAATCGCGTGCCGACATCGGCGCCCGTGACCGCTCCGTCGATGCTTCCTTTCCTGCGGCCATGGGCGATCACAGTCTCCACACCGGCTCGGACGGCGGTCTCGACGGCGGCAAGCTTGGCTTGCATGCCTCCGGTGGAATGCTCCCCCTTATCGGGTGTCACATGACGGAAGGCATCGCGGATATCGGTGACAACGGGAATGCGCACCGGCTTGGAGGAACCGGCGCTGGCCAGGAGACCGTCGGCGCTCGTGAGCAGCACAAGAAGGCGGGCCGAGACAAGCACGGCCACCTCGGCGGAAAGACGGTCGTTGTCACCGAAACGGAGTTCCTCGACGGCCACCGAATCGTTCTCATTGATGACAGGAACCACTCCGGGAGAGGAAAGCAATTTAGCCAAGGTCGTCTTGGCGTTACGCCGGCGCGAAGCATCAAAGATGTCATCATGCGTCAGGAGCAGTTGGGCGGGACGCAGTCCGTGACGACCAAGATGGCGCGCGTAGGCATTCATGAGGGCGGGTTGACCGACAGCTGCGCAGGCCTGTTTCCCAGCGAGATCGGAGGGCCTCTTCGGAAGCTTCAGGGCATCGACTCCCGCCGCGACCGCACCGCTGGAAACAACGATGACGGGTTGGCCCGCAGCAGCGAGAACCGCGATCTGGGCTGACAGGGAGCGGAACTGTGTCTCATCCAGGGAGCATCCCCCCTCACGGGCCAGGATGCCGGTACCGAACTTGAGGACGACGGGACGCTTCTTCATGTCTGTTAATCCTGCCTCGAAACGACCATCAGTTCCAGAAAACCCGTTTCGAGGGCCAGTGCCTCCTGAACACCGCGCTCGAGATTCGTCCGTAGTTTTTCCAAGGCATCGAGTTGGCGGAGCAGGCGGCGCGACTCGTCGTTTCCCGTACCGCCATTTTCCGCCACACGACGCAGTTCGGTGGCAAAATGATCGCCCATCAACGAGAGGAGACGCGAACGCTCGCCGAGCACATCCGCCTCGGCGGCTGCTTTAAGCGAGTCTTCCCGTGCATCCCAATCACCCTCGGTCGTCTTGCCGAAACGAGCTTTCTCGGCGGAGAGTTCCTCGTCCATCCGCTCCTCAGCTTCTTCGCGCACCTCGGTGAGCAGATCCCGGAAAAGACGGGTCAGGCCAAAGGCGGCGGTTGCATCGGCTCGACCTCCGGGAGCAAAGATTTTCGACATTGCTGTCGCCAACCTCTGCCCGCGTTCCCCCAGCGGTCGTTCCCCCTCGGAACGGAGGACGACGGCAAGACAACGGGAACGAATCGTTTCAAGCAATGCCTCGGGCAGCGAGGTGGTAAGCAGAAGCAGGGAGCCGGCTGGTGGTTCCTCGAGCGTCTTGAGAAACGCATTGGCCGCCTGCGGCATCATCCGGTCGGCGTCACGGATTACGGCCACCTTGCGTGAACCCTTCTCCGGAGTGCGATGGATCGCCTCCTCCAGCGCACGGATCTGATCGGTCAGGATACGGCGGGATTTGGATTCCGGGGCGATCGCATGAAAGTCGGGATCGTTCTCGACCCGGATGGAGCCGTCCCCGAGGAACAAACCCGCAAATTCGTTGGCGAACTCGTCCGGGCACGAGCCTGCCTCTCCCGAGACCAGATAGGCATGCCCGAGTCTCCCTTCCGCAAGCGCCCTCTCAAGGAGCCCCAGCGCCTCTTCCCTAGAGTAGGCCATGGAATTCTCCTTTCAGTCGTTCGGAAAGCGTGACGGCAATGGCCGCACCAACCTCATCCACGTTCCCGGAAGCATCGATCACGGCGATCCGGGAAGATTCCGCGGCCGCCAGCTCCAGATAGCCGCGGCGCACCGCCTCGTAAAATTCCTCCCGCTCCTGCTCCATCCGGTCGGCAGGTCCTTTCCGGCAAGCCGCCCTGCGCCGACCTTCCGCGGCATCGAGATCGAGAAGAAGAGTCACCTCCGGAAGGGTGCCACCCGTGGCAAAGGCATTCACGAAGGCAACGGACTCCGGGGCGATGGCGCGGGCCACACCCTGATAAACTGTTGTTGAATCAAGGAATCGGTCGCAGAGAACGATCGCTCCTCTCTCCAAGGCTGGGCGGATCACCTCGCGTACTAGTTGGGCTCGGCTTGCCGCAAAGAGGAGCAGTTCTGCCTCTGCAGTCATGCCGGCGCCCGCCGGATCGAATTTCAGGAGGTCGCGGATTTTCTCGCCAAGGGGACATCCGCCTGGTTCACGGAGCGTCACCACTTCGCGGCCCGAGTCACGAAAACGGATGCTCAGACGCTCGATCTGCGTCGATTTCCCGCAACCCTCGGAACCCTCGAAGCTGATGAATAAGCCTTTGCTTGCCATGAAAAGCGATCATAGCGCCGCAAGGATGGGGTAGAAGCGCGAAAACACACCCCTAGGGATGGATCCCAGAAGCGGATTCCTGTACAAAAACACCATGATTAGGCACTGGCTTGTGAAATCGGAACCTTCCGCCTTCGCGTGGGATGATCTACAAAAGGAGTGCAAAACAGCCTGGACGGGAGTCCGAAACTTTCAGGCGCGAAACAACCTCCGCTCCATGAAAAAGGGGGATTTCGTCCTCTTCTACCAGAGTGTCACCGACCCCTCCGTGCGCGGGGTGACCAAGGTCGTGAAGGAAGCTTATCCGGACCCCACCGCCAAGGAGGGCGACTGGAGTTGCGTCGATCTGGAAAAGATCAAGCCCCTCACCTCACCCGTCACGTTGGCCTCTATCAAAACCGATCCGGTCCTGACCGAAATCGCCTTGATCAAACAGTCGCGCCTCAGCGTGATGCCCCTAACCAAGCTTGAATATGACAGAATCATCTCTCTTGGAAAGCAGGTTAGTGGCGCTCGATAGATCGGCAAAGTGGCCAATGCCAAGTTCCCTATGTCCATGACGGCCGACTCCTTGCGGTTAGGACATCAGGCGGCACCAAAAACCAGAGAAGCCGGCATCGTGAAGCGGGGCTTCGGGATACTTTAGGAAACCAAGCCCACTTGAGTGAGGAGTGGGGTACAAAAAACACCAACGAATGTGGAATCGTGGTTTTACTATCACGAAACCCGTGATAATTCATCCCCTGTGATTCCCCCGTACAGAGCACGTTTTCGTCCAACGGTTAGGTCTCTCTTCCTGGTGCTCGGACTTTCCTTACCCCTGCTCCGAGGAATAGCTTTCGCCCAAGACTCGTCAACCGAGGATCTTTTCAAGGCTGGAGCCGCCGCATTCCAATCGGGGGATTATGCCGGTGCCTCGAAAAATTTCGAGGCGGTCCTCGCCGCAGGGCCCACGGGTGAGGCACTGGAGACGATCCTCTTCACTCTCGCCTCCACCTACTTTAACCAAAAGAACCTTCCCAAAGCGGAGGAATACTACAACCGGTGCCTCAAGGAATTCCCTGAAGGGAAAAACAAGACCAAAGCGCTCATCGCGATTTCCCAGATCCAGAACCTGAGCGGTCGCAAGGCGGAAGCTGAGCAGACTCTGAAGAAGGCTTCCGAGGGTAAGGGTGATCTGGCAACCCGCGCACGCCTTGCCCAGGCCTCGATGTTATCAGACGGCGGCAAAGCCGAGGAGGCGCTTGCCGCGCTACATCCGATGATCGCCGGAGGGATCAAAGATGATCTCTCCGTCCAGGCCGCGATGGCCATTGTCGAGATCGAGTCAAAGCTGGGTCATCTTGACGAGGCACTGCAACTCCTAGACCAGCTTCAGGCTGCCAGCGACCTGATAGACAATCCTCTCCAGTTAGACATCCTCGCCGTTCGGATCGGCGACAGCCTTCTGAGCAAGGGGGAACGCCAGAAGGCACTGCGAATGTATGCGATTGTGCGCCCCAAGCAGATGGTGGTGGACCTCCAGAAAAAGAGGATTGACGCCATCGACAAGACAATCGTGGAGAACACGGCCAGCCTGCAGAAGAACCCCAAGAACTTCATGGAGGTGAACGCAACCAACGCCCTCCTGAAGGAGGATCAGAAGCAGCTTCGGACGGCACTCGAGCAGTTTGAGAAACTTCCCAACACCGAGGTTCCGGTCCGGCTCCGTCAGGCCAAGGCCTATGATGAACTCGACCAGAAATGGGAGACCATCTTGATCTGGGAAAGCCTTCTCGACTCAGCCAAGGACCCCAAGGTACGCGAAGACGCCCTTTTCAGCCTCGGAGCCGCCTTTTGCTCGCTGGGAAGGCCTGACGACGCCGTACCCATTCTGAATCGTTACTTGGCGGAATATCCTTCCGGGAAATACGCCTCCCAAGCGGGCTACCTCAAAGGTGCCGTTGCCTTGGAGGCGGGCGATTTTCCGAAAGCGGAGACGGTCTTTGGGACCCTCATGGAAAAAGGGGATAGCTCGACCCTTGCGGCCAACATGCAGTTCCTGCTTGCCAACTCGCAATTCGCACAGGGAGCTGACCCAAAGAATCCCCAATCCTCCAAATACAAGGATGCAATCGTCAACTACCAGAAATACCTGACCAAATTCCCCGAAGGAAAGTTTTCGGAGGAATGCACCTACCGTATCCCCCTCTGTTCCTTCCAGTTAGGGGATTACGGAAAGTCCCTGGAGGGGTTTCAGAATTACGTGAAGAAATTTCCCGACGGGATGTTCACCGGGGATGCGGGCTACCGGATTGCCCTCTGCTATCAGGCCGCCAACAAATATGACGATGTGATCCGGCTCTGCGAGGAGTGGCTGATGAAGCATCAGGGCGAGGTGATGCAGGCCGAGATTCTCTCGCTTAAGGGAGATGCCTTTGCGGCGAAGGAAATGCCAGGGGAATCCTCGGCCGCCTACCGGGATTCACTGAAGTTTGCGGAAAGCGACGAGTTGTTGAAGTATTCTCTCTTCGAAGCCAACAAGCAGTACCAAAAACTCAACAAATGGAATGACATCGCCGAGATGTTCGGAAGTTTCGCCGAACGTCATCCCAAGCATCCGGCAGCCGTGGCCGCCGTCTACTGGGTCTCCAAGGCCAAGATCAAGGATGGCAAGCCCGAGGAGGCAAAAAAATATCTCGCCGAGAACATCCTCAAAAATATCAATGACCGTAGGCAGGATGCCGTCGAAATGCTCCTGACCCAGCTTGCCCAAATCTGTTCCAAGAGACCACGTCCGCCGCTGATATCCAAGACACCTCCCCCGACAACGGCGGGGCAAACCGCCACCAACTCTGCCGTGGCTGACAGCATCT
>RFPR01000151.1 GCA_009928265.1 Pseudomonadota bacterium
TCCGAGCCCCGAAAGATGCACCCCTCAGGGTCGATTTTGCCGGCGGATGGCTCGATGTTCCCTCCCATGCCCGAGAGGACGGCTTCATCGTCAACTGCGCCATCCAGCCCAAGGTCTCGCTCAGGGATTGGGGTTATGAGCGCAATGCCGGGCTCGGTGGAAGCGGAGCCTGGGCTCTTCTCAACGGGAATACTGGCGTCGAGGAGGAACTAGGTCTTGGCGTCGGTTGGCAGGATCCCGCAGTGATTCGTGAGACCGGCCTTTGCGTCTGGCGGAGCGGCACCAAACCATCCCTTGAATTCAAAAGCGACGGCTCCATGGTACGGGGCCTGATGGCCTTGCTCTGGTCGGGCAAGTCTCACGATACCCCGGCGATCGCCTCACGCGACCGTGACTATGGTGCCATCGCCGCGGCTAGCCGCCTGGCGAGAGACGGAGTCCTCTCTGGAAATATCGTAAATCTTGCACAGGGAGTTGCCGCCTCTTACGCGGCGCAGCTTGCCGAGGGGATGGATCCCCTGCCGGAAGCCACAGGCTGCCTGGGACGCAAATACTGCGGTGGAGGATTCGGAGGCTATGCCCTTTATCTCTTCGGTACCACGGAGCAACGTACCGGCTTTCTTGCCACGAATTCGTCCGCTCGCACGGTCGAGCCCTATTCAAACTGGAATTAGACCAACTGGCATTAGAAGAAAGGAGCATCGCAGCTCCCCCCACGCATTCCGCTACAACTCAATTTGCGTCGGGAATCAGATCGCGAACGACTCTCTGGATACCCTGCTTGGTAAGATCGCTCATGGGATAGCGCCCCTGGGCACGAAGGTACCATGCGAGTGCCGAACCGTATTGCTTGCGGGCCTCAAGGTCCTTGGCTTGCCGGATATCATTGACGAAGTCGGGGGTCTGCGTCGTCAGTTCGGCTCGGAGTTGGCCAAGCTTCAAATCATCGGGATATTTCTGAAAAGTCACCTCTAACCCCTCCCATGCTCCGGATTGGTCACCACGGCGTGATATTTCCTGAGCCCTCATGATCGAGGTCTCGATTTCCTGCATCCTGTCCAGGACTGATCGCAGTTTCGCCTGGCGCACCGTCTTCTTTGCGGTGTCGTCCGCGGCAACGGCGGCGATGTATTTCTCCTTCTCGTCGAAAATTCTCCGATAATTCCCCTGCCCCTCGAGTTGGTCAAAATCAGAAAGGGCTTGGACCATCGGGCTGGCCTTCTCGGAAACACGGGTCATTTCGGCCGAGAAGTTCTGCAGTTCGGGATTGTTAGGCCACAGCGCTGCGGCGCGGGTGATTTGTGTCTGGACGGCCTGAAGATCTCCCTTGGATGCGGCCACCTTGGCCTGAGCCACCAGCAGACTGCTGGCGGTCTTCACCCCTTGGAGTTTGGCATGAATCTCGGCATCGTCGAAACCGGGGTTCATCTTCTTCATCTTGTCGACCACATCGGTCAGCACATCGATGTTTCCTGAGTTCGCCGCATTGATCAGGCGATTGCAAAGCTGGGCATAGGCTAGGGTCTTGCGTTTGTCATCCTGGGAGAGCAGACGGACGCTGGGGAGATATTCCCCCTTGGCAAAGACCGCTGCAAGCTGACTGGCCGCACTCTCCATCTCCTCCTTCTCCAGGAGGAACTTGTAAACCTTCACCCCCTCGTTCACGTCACGGATGATCTCATTGGCGATGCCGTCGATCTGACTGAGACTTTTGAAAGTACGGCTCGCTCCACGCATCGCTGTGGTGAGGGCATTCTGGGCACTTTCGACACTCAGGTTCTCAACACCAAGATTGATGCCCGACCCCGAAAGAGCCGAGGCATCCATGCCGGCGTTGTCATTATAACCGCTGCCGACGCTGGCTCCGGCTCCCCTCGTTCCGGCCCCCGCACTGGCACCCACCCCGCGCCCACCGTTGTTTCCTGTTCCGGAAGCGATGGCACCCTTGGGTGCCGCATCCGCCTTGATCTTTGCCTGCCCGGCAGCCTTGTTGTAACCCATCTTGTCGGCCATCTGGTTGAACTGCTCGAGGGACTGGTCCCCGTCGTCGAAGAGGGCGCGGTAGAACCTGTTCAGGATGATGACATGCTGGTAACGGCGCTGGACAAAGAGTTGCAGGATCAGGGCCTGCATCTGGAACTTGGCCTGGATCTCGGCCGTCGTGATCTGGGCGTGATTACGCTGTATAGTCTGTTTGAGCGAGGAGACTTCCGACTTGGAAGGATCCATCACGGCGGCCTGCACCTCCTTCTCCATGTTGTTATAGACGGCGACGTCGTTCTTTCCGGGCGCCAGTGATGGCAGCGCCAATGATAGCGCCGAGTGGAGGTTGTTGTATTCGGCGGCCTTCAGTTGCCTTTCATTCTGCTGGTTTGCATCGGTGAGATTCTTGACCAGGACTCTCACGTTGGCCGCCGCGTAGATCGCATCGTGGATCGTGGTGCAGATATTCGCGTCGCTCTCGAACTCGCTCGCTTTAGTCAGAAGGTTAAAGGCCTCGTCCTGATTGGCCTTTGTCGCGTTACCCGGGGCCAGGAGCTCCATGATCTTATTGATCCGCTCCCTGTAGATCTTGTAATCCTCGGAGGTCTCGGCTGGAGCGCTCAGGTATTTCTCGAACTGGACGGCGAAAGCCGGGTTGTTCCACATGGCAAGGAAGGTGTTCGGCTTCATGTCGACGATGTTTTTCTTGGCCTTCAGGTTAGCCTCAAACATCGCCTCGCTGCCTATCGCCCTGTTGTCCATCGCACCCTGCAGGGTATTACCCTCCTTGTATTGCTGTCCCACCTCATGAATGGTGTTCGCGTTGGGAACTTGCGCTGAAAGACGGCCAAAAACCATCGAGGCCAACAGGATTCCGCACAGACTTGTACGAAAGTTTGATCTCATGGCTTTCTTGCCTCCTCGACACAAAGAAGACCGCTTTCACCCACATTCACTTTCATAAGGTAGTGTTGTCCTTTCTGAATGGTCAATGTCCCCAGCGCAGGGGGAACCAAGACGGGCAAGATCACCGGGGCACCCCCTTTGGCCGCATTTTTGAGCGTGACGGAGAAAAGACGCCCCTTGCCGGCGGAGTTTCCAAGCGAAGAATCGATCTCCGCGTCAATGCGGTAGGTATTCCCTCTCAGAGAGTTGGCACTGCTATAGTAAAGAGCGGGATCAAGTTCCTCGACCGTTCGCAGGTTCCCCTCCTTGCCGCCTTTGCTGAAAATCCAATATCCCCCCAAAGCCAGGACAGCGATCAGGACCGGAAGAATCCAAGATGGCAAACCGCGGGACTTTTTCCGACGAGACATGGCTAGAAGATCGTACCGGGCTCAAGGAAACTCAACTTCAATCCGTTGGGCTGAATGACTCCGGGGGCGCCTCTTCCAGTCGCCGTATCCGCTTGAGGTACCGGACTCCGTCAGGGCCAAGTTCGGTGGGATCAATCACAGGATCGCCAAAAAACCGGTCCCACATCCGCTCGAAGGAGTGGGCGGCTCGCGGGATGGACAAGCAGAGATCAAGGGCTAGCAGATAGAAATCCTTGCCTCGCGACTGAAACGCCTCGCGCTTGATGGCAAACTGGGCCCCTCCCCGGAAATGAAACCATTCAGGTGACTCCTCCCCGAAGAGTTCCCGATAAAGTCGCCCAGTCTCAAGTTCGAGGCGCTTCGGGTTCTTACTCCAGGGAACAAAAAGGCGCCTCCCCTGCGGGTCGTCGGTCTCCTCAAGAAATCCATACCACTGGAACTGATCCACCGTTTCTTCACCGGTAGCCAGCGCACGCAGGCGTTCGTGAAAATCGGGTGCATGGTCGAAAGGGTGCCCTTGGCAAAATACCGTCACCGGGGCCGGATTCTCATAACGGTCAATAAGATGCGTCAGATAGGTATGAGCCTCGCGCCCGACATTTGTTAGAGAAGCAACCGTAAGACCGGATCGTTCGGGAAACCCCTCGGGTAAGGCAGAGGTGTCTCCCTTGTTGTAAACAGTGATCCGGAATTGCTTGGGAACCCGTCTTATCCAGCGCAGATCCTCTTCATGGCGAGCAATCACGAGTTCAAGCAGGGAATCCATCATGAGGTATGATTGCGAGCGTCTCCAGACCCTATCACCCATCGCTCATCCCCCGCACCTTCTTTGGAGGTGCTACCCCAACCTCCCAGCCCTGTTCCCAATCAGGACGATCACGGAGCGATCCGTCAGGGTGACGTTAGACTGATCCGCCAAAAGAGGCTCGGAGCCGGGTTCGTTGAAATCATCAGGAGATGGCCTTCCCGTGTCGATAAGCAGCCTCCAGCGCATCCCCTGAGGCAGCACAGGCAGGCCGAATTCCAACGATTCATGCCACATATTGAAGGCAACATAGATGAAGTCCGCCTCGGGGCCGTAGGTTTTGCCGATGTCTCCTGCGATCATGAAGGCAAGCGATCTGCTGTCCTCTCCCCAATCGGGCTGACGAGGCTTGACCCCATGCCAGCCAATATCGGGGTAGCCGCAGGCCTGAACATCCTTGCCGGTAAAGAATTCCGTCCGGTGCAGTTGGCTGTGACGTCTGCGGAACTCGGCCAAGAGCGAAACGAATCTTTTGAGTCCGGATCCGTTGCTGGCCGGATCCTTTTCGGGCGACCAATCGAGCCAGTTCCACGGTTCGTCATGGCAGTAGGCGTTGTTGTTGCCGAGTTGGGTCCGGTCGAGTTCGTCCCCCATCGAGAGCATGGGAACACCCTGACTAAGGAAGAGGAGTGCCATGGCATTGCGCTGGAGACGTGCTCGCAGGGCCTTGACGGCGGGGTCGTCAGTGTCCCCCTCGGCCCCGCAGTTCCAGCTGTAGTTGTCGTTGGCCCCGTCGCGATTCTCCTCACCATTGGC
>RFPR01000152.1 GCA_009928265.1 Pseudomonadota bacterium
GCACGCCGATGATGCCGCCAGAGATCTCGATGTCGGTAACGGCCGGGTTCTCCCGGATCACCTTTCCGCCGAAAACTGTGGTGTAGAAGGTGACGGCACGAGCCGTGTCCGCAGCCCAGATGATGTATTTGAGTCGTTCGACGTGCATGACTGAGAACTGACAGGTGACGGGCACTCCGGAAATCACGAAATCATCTCTCCTCTCACCATCAGTCACTGCTCTCCCAAAAAGGCTTGGAAGTTTTGATGCCGCGCTAGACGCGCGAGCGAAGCTGTAGTTCACTATTGCCTCGCCGTCTCCCGACGGCCTCGCCCCTACGGGCTGTGCTACGCACAGGCTACTCCGTGCCTCCCGGCACTCGGCGTTGCGAGCGAGCAGCAACAACGCGCGGCGCTAAAATCCCAAGCCTCCACCTAATCCCATGACTATTACTACTGGCTCCGTTGTCTTGTTCGACTACACCCTCACCGATGACGAGAAGGACATCATCGACTCCTCCAAGGACGGAGGTCCCCTTGCCTACCTGCATGGCGAGGGTCAGATCGTGAAGGGTCTTGAAAAAGTCATGGAGGGCAAGAAGGCCGGTGACACGTTCTCTGTCACGGTCTCTCCTGAGGAAGCTTATGGACTTCCTGACCCGGAGAAGATCGCCGAGGTCACCGCCGACCAGATTGAAGGTGGCGAGGATCTCGAGGAGGGGATGCAGTTGGAGGCCTCCAATGACGAGGGCGAGCAGATCGTCGTGGTATCCAAGATCGAGGGAAACAAGGTGACCCTGGCCGGGAATCATCCCCTGGCCGGCATGACGCTCCATTTTGACGTCACGATCCGCGAAGTCCGTGCAGCCACCGCCGAGGAGATCGCCCACGGCCATGTGCATGGCCCCGGCGGCCACCACCACTAAGTTATCCACCCAACCTAAACATCTAACCAACCACCACCATGTCCGAACCCATCATCGCCCAAAAGTCTCCCATCCCCGTCGAGGTCAAGGCCGGCCAGACCTACTACTGGTGCTCCTGCGGCAAGAGCGCCTCCCAGCCGTTCTGCGACGGCGCCCACAAGGGAAGCGGCTTCGCCCCGAAACCCTACACCGCAGAAAAGGATGGAACCGTCTACTTCTGCGGCTGCAAGCACAGCGGCAACGGAGCTCTCTGCGACGGTGCGCACAAGAATCTCTAATCGGATCTTAACCCATCATTGCCGGGGCGATCCTCCCCAGGCGGATCACCCGGCGTTTTTCTTTCGAAACATCATCGCCGACCATTTCCCTCGGCGCAGGGTCTCCCGATGGCGGAGTGCGGAGAAGGTCTTCTTCAACGCCGACTCTTCGACAGGGAGGATTCCCGAGAGGATGAGGACGCCGCCGGGCTGGATCGAATCGATGATCATCGGTGCGGCCGCCGTCAGGATCGTCGAGTAGAGATTGGCCGCCACGATGTCATAGCGAGCGGGTTTGCCAGCTGATGTGGGCGGCTTCCATCGCAGGACGTCGGCCTTCACAAAGCGTGATCTGGGCAGCTCGTTGAGCTCGGCGTTTTCCTTGGAGGTCTTCACGCAACGCTCGTCGAAATCGCAAGCAAGGATTTTCCGCGCCCCGAGCAGTTCGCCCGCCAGCGCGAGAATTCCGGAGCCGCAACCGAGGTCGAGCAGCGACCACTCCTTTCCATCCAGAGGCTTGGCTGCATCGACGAGCAACTGCAGGCAACGTGCCGTCGTGGCATGGTCACCCGTGCCGAAGGCGAGGCCGCTCGGGATGAAGAGGGATTTAGCCTTAGTCAAGGGACTCTCTTTCTGGAAGCGCTCCTCGTCGCCGTAGATCCGAAGGACGCTCCCAATGCGAAGCGGGGTGGTTTTTTTCGGAGCGGGAGGAGTCCACTTGGAGGAATCAAAAGGACGGACCGTGCCGCCGAAGGCTTGCTTCACCTTCTTGGCCGTGACCGAGTCGGTGTAGAGATCGAGTCGGATCGAGCGGGAGGCGGGGAATTTTCTAATGACCAGATTCTGCTCCCCGGCAAACCGGAGCCGCTCAACCCAAGCATCCTCCCATTTTACAGAGGAGATGCGCGACCAGAGATGGGTGGACATGAGATAAAAAGGGTGAATTCAGAAGGATGAATGATGAAAGGGGGTGCATGAAACCCCAATTTCTAAAATCCGAACTAAATTCCGATTTATATCCATTATCGCCAATTTCTAACATTTCTCTTACCCGCTTTTTACCCTTCTTTCCAGATTCGTCTTGTTCCTGAAATCCCCTCCATTACTCTGTTCCCACTATGTCCACGGCGACCCTTCCCACCCATCCTCACAGGACTCCGGTCCCAACGCCCATGGCGTTCGACTCGAAGATCGAGGGAAACATCATCATCACCAAACTCGATGCCGCCATCAACTGGATGCGCAAGAATTCCCTCTGGCCGATGCCAATGGGTCTCGCCTGTTGTGCGATCGAACTCATGGCCGCTTCTTCCTCCCGCTTTGACATCTCCCGCTTCGGTGCCGAGGTGATGCGCTTCTCTCCCCGCCAGTCCGACGTGATGATCGTCGCCGGCACGGTGACCTACAAGATGGCCCTCTCGGTGAGGCGCATCTATGAGCAGATGCCCGAGCCCAAGTGGGTGATCGCCATGGGTGCCTGTGCCTCCTCCGGTGGGATGTTCCGCAGCTATGCGACACTCCAAGGCGTCGACCAGATTATCCCCGTGGATGTCTACATTTCCGGATGCCCTCCGCGCCCTGAGGCTCTACTGGACGGCTTGATGAAGCTTCAGAACAAGCTCATGACCGAGCACTCCTTCCTCGATCAGAAAAAGGCATTGCTGGAATCCCTGCGATGAGCGCCTCCTCCCTCTCGCAGGAGCACGCCTCCAAACTCTCCTCCCAGTTCGGCACCGACATCCTCGGCACCACCGAGTTCCGCGGCGAGACGACCGTCACCGTGGCGGCGTCCCGCATCCATGACGTCGCGCTCTTCTGCCGCGATACGCTCGGCTACAACCTGCTGCTCGATCTCTGCAGCGTCGATCATTTCGGAAACGATCCCCGCTTCGAGGTCGTCTACGAGCTTCTCTCCCTCGCTGGAAAGAATCATCTGCGCCTCAAGTGCACGGCCTCCGAAGACGCCGCCGAGGTCGATTCCGTCACCGACATCTGGCCGACCGCCAACTGGCATGAGCGGGAGGTCTGGGACATGATGGGGATCAAGTTCCGCAATCATCCCGATCTGCGCCGCATCCTCATGTGGGAGGGATATCCCTACCACCCACTCCGCAAAGACTTCCCCCTCGAAGGCATCCCGACCGACGTGCCCGACGTGGCCTTCACCGAGGTGGCCCCGCTGGCCGGTGGTCCCTTTGTGACCATCCCGACCGATGGTAATACCGAGGTGCGCGAGCCCCGTGGGATCTCCCGACGAAGGCTAATTTCATCGCGGAGCCTTGATCTCCACGGATTCGGCCCTCCGGGATTATCTCGCCGGACTGAAGGAGCAGTCGCAGGTCGCCCTCGACACCGAGGCCGACAGCCTGCACTGCTACTTTGAAAAACTCTGCCTCATTCAGAGCGGATGGGGCGAAGAAGCGGCAACCGGACTGGCTACCGATCTGCGCCTAATCGACCCGCTGGCGAGTCTGCCGCTCACGGAATTCTTCGAGGCGCTTAAGGGAAAGCAGATTCTTTTCCACGACGCCGACTATGATCTGCGCCTCCTGCGCCGCTCGGGCGAGTTCCCCGACGAGGACATCTTTGACACGATGATTGCCGCACGCCTCTGCGGAGAGCCGCAGTTAGGTCTCGCCGGACTGGTCGAGAAGTACTTCGGCATCACCCTTTCCAAGGCCTCCCGGAAGGCCAACTGGGCCCAGCGCCCCCTCTCCGACCAGATGACAGAGTACGCACTCAATGACGTCCGCTACCTTCCCCAGCTAGCCTCCATCCTGGGAACGCGTCTTGAGGAACTCGGCCGCATGGAGTGGTATCGCCAGTCGCGCGACCGGATGATCCGTGGCACGCGCGAGACCCGTCAGCGTGACGAGGAGAACCTCTGGCGCATCACCGGCCACGCCGCCCTCTCGCGCCGCGGATGGGCCCTGCTACGCGCTCTCTGGCACTGGCGTGACTCCGAGGCACGCGGATGGGATCGCCCGCCTTTCCATGTCCTCTCCAACGAGAATCTCCTGCGCCTCGCCGACGAGGCCTCCAAGGGCGGATCGTTCTCACGCCCCCGTCTTCCCCAGTCGCGCATGACCCGACTCGAGGAGGCGCTCGAGGAGGCACTCGCCCTCCCCGAGGAGCAGTGGCCGCAGGTGGTCAAGGGAGTCCGCCTCCGCGCCTCCAAGCAGCAGGTCGACCGCTTCAACGAACTCCGCGAACACCGCGATAAGGTCGCCCAGCAAGTCGATCTCGACCCCTCGATCGTGGCCCCTAAGGCCGCACTCGAAGCCGTCGCCTACGCCAAGGAGGAGGTACCCCTTCTGCCATGGCAACTCGAGCTTCTCGGGTTAAAGCCCACTCCCAGCACCGCGTCCTGACGCGCCGTCCATGAGTCTCCCGGAAAGCGTCGGGACATTGCTCGGCCTCGCACTCTCCGAGGATCTCGGCGAGACGGGAGACATCACCTCCCGGGCCTTCATTCCCGAGGCATCCCGATCCAAGGCCCAGATCGTGGCCCGCGAGGATTGTATCGCTTCGGGATTGGAAGTCGCCATGGAGGTCTTCCGCCGTGTCGACCCCACGCTGGAAGTCACCCCACGCTGCGCCGAGGGAGATCTCGTCGCCGAGGGATCCTCCCTGATCGATCTTCACGGCTCCTCACGCTCGATTCTCTCCGGAGAACGGACCGCTTTGAATTTCCTCG
>RFPR01000153.1 GCA_009928265.1 Pseudomonadota bacterium
TGCTCCCGATCGGGAGCACCAAGAGCTTTTTTTCCTGAAAGAATGGATGACATGGAATTCGTTCGACCCCTCATTCAGGCCAGTCCGAAGCACTCTCCAGGGAGCCTTCTCGCACCTGCTTTTCTCCTCCGCTCATGTGGTGTCGTCGCCCGCTGTGCGGACGTCACTGGGGGCTCTGGGTGGGCCCCGCTTGTTCCTGCTTCCTCCACCCCATCAGCTCACCCTGCCAGACGACCCTCTGACTCCTCGCCCATTGCAGCGAATCGGCCCTCTCCCCACCGCTTCCCTGCAATCGGCTCACCCACCTGCTCGACCTACTCCGGGCAACCTCCTTCGACCCCATCATCGAGACCCATTCCAGACCTCTGGAAGCTGGATCGTGGTGTTTGTTCACCCGGGCCAAACAACCAACAGGATAGCACTTTCTCCCGGAAAGTGCCGGCGGGGTCGCTCGCGCTTCTCCCCCGCTTCCTCTTCCGCGTGTCAGGCACGCTCCAGAGATTTCCCTGAATCCGTTAGCCGATCCCCACGGAACCCGACCAACTCCGCTTTAAAAAACGCGATGCCGCATCATCAAAAGCCGAACACACGCCGCATGGAGTTTTTACTCTCGGGCGAGGCGTATGAGCGCTTCCATCGGATTCACGAGGCGCGTGGTTTTCGCACCAAAGCCGAGACACTAGAGGCACTGATCGTTGCAGCTGAACTCGACAGCAAAATCGATCCCGCTGCGCTAGAAAGGATCGAGACGAAGCTCGATCAGGCCATTGGATTTATGGAGGACCTTTCGTGAAGAACGGTTTCATCTTCGCGCACAAGTCGACGGCCAGAGGAAGGCTCGATCTGGAATATCTGGATGAGACTTCCGGACGAAAAGCCTCTCTCCGAGCTGCCAAGAAGCTCGACGAGGAAGTGGGCAAGAAGCTGAAGGGGTTTGTGGACTACGCCTCCAAGGAATCGATCGGCCAGGTTCACGCCGGAGGATTTTTGCACAACGCGATTCGGAGGAATTCCGATGGCAGCAGCACCGCGCCCATCAAGCTCACCAATGAGGAAAGAAAGCGTCGGATCACTGAAGCGTGGCGCTTCCATTTGGATCGGTTTGGCTCTCAGGCGAAGAGCCCCGTCATCGCTCATCGCCTCGTCTTTTCGATGTCGACCGAGCAACACGACGCCCTCGTGAAGGCCGGCATCAGCCCCGATCAGGTAGTGATTTCTAGCGTCAGAAAAGTGATGGATCGCTTCGCTGAAAAGTTCCATCGGGGTGACTCGATTGGATATGCCTATGGACTCCATCACGACACAGATAACCTCCATGTCCATGTCGCCCTTTGTCCACGGAGTGCGAAGGGCCGCTATGTCGGATGCAGCATGTCCCGGCATCCGAGTAAGCACAAAAACCAGATGGTTTTCATGAGGGAATGGTTCGAACGGGAGAATCAGCTCCGAGGCGAGTTCCTCTCCAATAATGAGAAGGTCGAGGAGTCTCTCACCAAGCGTCTCGATCAAGAAAAGTTCGCCATTGTGCCGAGGCTTTCCACGGCCCAGCGCATCGCCTTGATGGACGCGGATCACCAGGCGGCGAGTCATTTGCGCCAATCCTACGAGTCGATCCTTGGGCTGGAAAAGGCCATTGCCGAGAAGAAGAAACAGCTCGCGCTCCTTCGTGGCGCACGAGCAGCCGAAAGGGTTCTCAGGGTCAGAAAGAACCCCCTGCTGCGAGCCGGGGAAAAACTCGGAGTCGCCGCTCAATCCCGTTCTCTCCGACAGATGCAGCAGACCCTTACCAAGCTCAAACGAACCTATCTCCTAGAACACCAACACTACAACCAACACCACCAACACCATGCCCATCACAGGACCCAACAACAAATACAGCAACGCACCGGACAACTACTCTGAGTTTGTCGTCATCAACAACTTTGTCTTCCGACCCAAGCAGGTCGAAGGCTTCTACCGTCAGGAGGCAGTCGACGGATTAAGAACTACCACGGTCATTTTCCCGCCATACAAGCAGACCGTCCCGGATCCGGAATGGAGGCTCTATAACTTCTTGTTAAAACGGAAGCATCCCATGGATGCGAAGGACTTTTTATATTAGGTGGACCATCCTTTGAGCAGAAACCTTATTATGAAAGGCCGTACCATGTGGATCTTCCTCCGCCGTGACGCACCAAAAGCCTCTTCTCGACGAGATTGCTGAAGGTTGCTTTGAGGGTATTCGGGCTGGCACCCGTTTCCCTGACCATGTCACGTGACGTTACCCGTCCATGATTGCGGACATAGTCGAGAATCTTGATTGCCAACGCTGAGAGTGAGGTCAGTGCGTTCTTCTCGCGCTCGACTTTGATCGCCAAATGCCGCTTCTGCTGCTGGAGAGAGCGCATAAAAAACATCAGCCATGGTTGCCAGTTTGGAGACTCGTGATGAATGGTTGATTGTGTCTGTCGCAGGGCGAGATAGTAGCCCTCCTTGCTATTCTCGATGACGCTCTCGAGAGAGCTGTACGGCACATAGACGTAACCGGCCTGCAGCAGCAACAGGGTCGTCAGAATCCGGCTCAAGCGACCGTTTCCGTCTTGGAAGGGGTGGATTTCTAGGAAGTTCACGATGAAGACCGCGACGATCAGCAGCGGATGTATTCGTCCAATCTCCCTTGTATCCTTGAGCCAGGTCAGCAGCTCGGCCATCCGACTAGGGGTGTCAAACGGCGAGGCCGTTTCAAACACGATACCGATCATCTTCCCGTCTTCATCAAAGGCACCGACGTTATTGGGTAGAGTCTTGTATTCCCCGCGATGGCGTTCGTCTTTGATGCTGTAGCGAAGAAGGTCGCGGTGAAGCTGCTTGAGGTGATTTTCCGTGATGGGAATCTCGGCGTAGGCATGGAAGACGGTTTCCATGACTTCGGCGTATCCAGCGACTTCCTGTTCATCGCGGCTGTCGAACGATTTGATCTCCAGTTTGGTGAGTAACTGCTCCACCTCACGATCGGTCAATTTGCTCCCCTCAATGCGCGTGGAAGACCCTATACTCTCAATCGTAGCCACGCGCCTCAGCGCGTTAAGCCGTTCTGGCGCAAGTGTTCCCAGCAATTGCCAAGCCCCCTTGAACTCGTCGATCTCCGAGAGGAGGGCCAGCAGTTCGGGGGTGATCTGGATGGAATCCGTATTCACGATACCCGAATATATACCCGATTACACCCGATTGACCACCTGAATAGTTGCCAGATTATACCAGAAAGTTATTCGGGAGTGGCAATCGCTTTGCTTTAGCAAGGGAGCAGCTTTGCATCTGATCAGCCAGCCCATCTCTGGTTCGACCGACTGATCATCTTACACCAGGGCTCGAACCCTTGTTACTGCATGGCAGTTGCCGGGTAGTAGTTCCCGTTGATGTAGTAGCAGAGGACCCCGTTGTAATTGACGAGGGGAGCCTTGACGACTTGCGGACGGGAGACCACTACGGGTTGCTGGACATAGACCGGTTGCTCAACGACTACGGGTGCGGGTGCAACATAGGTGGGACGGGAAATGGCTGAAGCTGCAGCGAGACCAAAAAGCGTCCATCCGAGGCCATTCGGTACTCCAGTACCGAGCCAACCGCCACGATTGCAGTTGCCGGACTGACGGGACTCGGGAAGTTGGACCACATGAGAGTTAGTCTTTGAGGGTTGTTTTGGTTTCTAGTGGGTTGTTGTTGGGTTGTCCATCTCCGGCGTAGGGAGGCCGTAGGCCGACCGGAGACGGAGATGGTGCGCTCTTCCTTGCCGCGAAGCGTTCTGGGCTTAGATAGCCCAGTTTACTGTGCGGCCTGAAGGTGTTGTATTCCCTGCGGTAGTCCTCGATTACCACGCGGGCTTCGGTGAGCGTCCAGAACTGCTCACGGTTGAGGCATTCGTCACGGAGGCGTCCGTGGAAGCTCTCCACATAGCCGTTTTGCCACGGGCTGCCGGGTTCGATGTAGATCGTCTTGATCCGGTTCTCGGCGAGCCACTTCTGCACCGTCTTGGCGATGAACTCGCTCCCGTTGTCGCTTCTCAGGAAGGCTGGCGCTCCATGCTGCTGGATCGCCCTGCTCATCCACTCCAAAACATCACCGCTCTTGAGGGCTCGATCTGCTCGAAGCACATGGCATTCGCGGGTGTATTCATCAAGGATCGTGAGCATCCGTAGGGCTCCTCCTCTGGTGGTTCCGTCGCAGATGAAGTCCCAGGTCCAGACGTGTCCCTTGTACTCCGCTTTCACCGGCAACCCCGTCGAGTGACCTCGCCGGATCACCTTCCTCTTGGTCGGAGGAACTCGGAGGCCGAGCGATCTCCTCAGACTCTGGATGTGCCTCTTGCCCACATGCCATCCCTCCTGACGAAGCAGGGCGGTGATGCGCCGATAGCCGTAGCGTGGGTGCTTGTCGCTGAGTTCCATCATCCGCTTCAGCAGACTCTGCTCCCAAGGGGTCTTCTCCCTAGGGCGATACCAGTAGCTCGATCGAGGCACTTCCAGGATGCGGCAGACCTTCCTACCAGATCCCAGTCCTCGCTCAACAGCCTTCAGAGCGTATGCCCGGCGACAAGCCGGGCTCAGAGCTTTTTTTCGCATACAAATTTGAGGACTCTGATTTCTAGTAAACTCTCGGCCAGCATCTTCTTGAGCTCCGTGTTTTCACGCTCCAGATCCTTCAGCCTTTTGGCCTCGTTAACTTCCATCTGGCCGAACTGCTTCTTCCATCGATGGAAGCTCACCTGCGAGAGGTTGTGCTCTCGGC
>RFPR01000154.1 GCA_009928265.1 Pseudomonadota bacterium
ACGCCTGCCCAGGTCGCCAGGATGCGGGACTTCCCCCAGGGGCATCTCCGGCAGATCACGCGCAACGGCAAGACCCTCTTCGTCCTGGCCGACGCGCGGAACAACCTTCTGCTCGTCGGTGACAACGCCCGCTTCGAGCGCTATCAGCAGATCCTTTACACCAAGAAAGTCGATCCCGCGATCGCCCAGGAACAGGCCGACCGCATGATCGAGAACGATTGGGGTGGCTGGGATGGGATGATGGATCCCTTCTTCTTCGGCGGCCCGATGATGTTCTATTGATCCGGTTGATCCGTCTGAAAGGTCGGATCAAGAAACTGGTAGTTGGGAGCTTGGAGCTGGGGGAGAAAATTTCTGATGCGGCTGGGGATTGGGGTGCTACTTTGATCGCATGGTAAGGCCATCTAAGACCAAAAGCTCATCCAATATGCTGGATCACTATGATTTCAGCAAAGGTGCTCGTGGCAAGTACGCCAAGCGTTCTGCCCAAGGGACCAATCTCGTCTTGCTCGAGCCGGATGTGGCCAAGGTGCATCTGCGTGGTTCGTTGAAGCACCTCCCCCTTATGGATGTTCTGGCAAAGGATCGCGCCATCGAACGGGCACTCTGAAATGGATGTCTTGGTTGATACTCTTGGTCCAACGTTGGCAGTGCATTTGAAGAAAGTGCTCGGTTGATTTTTTCTGAAACCAGCCGTAGGGATTAACCTCATGAGCATTGCTGAGATTGTCGAAGAACTTCCAAAGCTGACGGCTGAGGATAGAGATGAGTTACGACTTCGGCTTCTCGAGCTAGATCGAGAGATCTGGACCGATTCTTCGGATCCTTTGACGGACTCGGAGAAGGCCCTCCTTGATGCACGCCTGGCTGCCTATCGGAAAGATCCAGATGCCGGGAGTTCTTGGGAGGATGTCGAAGCACGACTCTTGGCGAAACTCGGAAAATGACCCACAGGATCATCGTCCGCAAAGAGGCGGAAGAGGATCTTCTTGAGGGTGCCCTCTGGTATGAGGGTCTTGAGGATGGATTGGGAAAAGATTTTCTCGCCGAGGTACGAGCGGCAATAGAACGGACGTCGGAAAATCCGCTCCTCTATCCCAGCCTCCGCTCCAATCCGGATGTCCGCAGGGTTCTCACCCGAAGATTCAAATACCGCATCTTCTACATCTTGAGAACGGATGCGATTGTCATCTTTGCCGTCCTTCATGCAGCACGTCATGACAGGCGGTGGATTGGCAGAGTCGACGAGGCATAGGGCGGGGCGGTTTCTCCCTTTCTTATTTGGAGTCCCCTGCCTTTAGTATCGGGCTCATGAGCACCCCGCGCATCCTTGCCTTTGGCGGAAGTCTTCGCCGTGATTCATTGAGCCAGAAGCTTGTTGCTATTGCCGCGGAAGGAGCGCGTGAGGCGGGTGCGGAGGTGACGCTGATTGAGTTGCGTGATTTCCCGATGCCTCTCTTTGACCAGGATCTCGAGGCCGAGATCGGAAAGCCCGAGCAGGCCAGGCGCCTCAAGGAACTCTTCCTCTCGCATCAGGGGCTCTTGATTGCCTCGCCGGAATACAACAGCTCCTATTCTGCCGCTCTCAAGAATGCCATCGACTGGGTCTCACGCGGCGACAGCCCCGACGAGCCGCCGATCTCCGCACTCGCTGAGAAGAGCGCCGTGATCATGGCCACCTCTCCCGGTGGACTCGGCGGTCTGCGTGGACTGGTTCCCCTACGGATGCTCCTCGGCAATCTCGGCATCACCCTGCTCCCCGACCAGATCGCCATCCCCTCGGCCTTTCAGGCCTTCAGCCCGGACGGCCACCTCGTCGATCCCAAGCAGGAGGCAAAGGTGAAAGCTCTGGGCGCAGCGTTGGCGCTGCAGTTGAAGTAGGCTTGAGATTTCGGCGCGGGGCGTTGTTGCTGCTCGGTCTGCGTAGGACTACTACGCTTTTTGACGGCACTTGCCTCCCGGCAAGCGGTGCCTCCCCTTTCGGGGCTCCCTAACGGCAGTCTTCCGCGCCTCTTCCCAGAGGCTTGGGTCTCGCGACGCCTAGCCCTGCATCCAAACTTCCAAGCCTTTACTGAAAACTAAGCTGATCGAGTTTCAGGCTCTTGCAGCTTCCGGTGAAACGCTTGCCACACTCGGTTGAAATATAGGCCGCTTTAAAGTGGTGATGGATGTTTTGAGCGTTGAAGGCTGTCGTTGTGTAGATCGTTATTGAGGATCGTGACTCAATTCTACAGGGGAGCTGTCCGCCTCTACCCATAAAATAGTCTTTCAGATAGAAGCGATCCTTGGAGCGTTTATCTAGAAAGCCCACTTCGTCGACGGTGAGTGGGAACTCGCTCAGATTCTGCACAACAATGCAAAGACCATCAGGATTGTGTGGCTGGCCGGCGAGCGAAGTCTTTTTGATGTCAAAATAAGTGAGCATTTCGCCCACCATGTTGCGTAAGTAGTATTTCGGCGAAACCCTGACGCGAGCTGTTGATTTTCTAAACAGGAACCAAGTGTTTACGAGGCTTAGTACGGCTCCGAAAATCGCTAGTCCCAGTGTCCAGTTCATACTGACTGGGGAGCATCTCCCCAGATGCGGGAGAGGGTGGTTTGGATTTTGGCTTCGAACCGGGTGATGAGTTCGCGGTTGGCGTTGACGAGTGCTTGTTCGGATTCGATTTCGGCGACGATAGCCTGCTGTTCGGCGAGTGGAGGGAGGGGGACTTTAAGTCCAGTCAGAATACCTTGAGATAGATTTCTGATGTTTGCACCTTGGCCAACTGTTTTGATCATTTCCGCAAAGTCGCGCGACTTGAAGAAGTGAGCATAGAAAAGCGGAATCACACGATCGTCATGAAAGCGCCCGCGAATAGTGAATCCAGAAAAGGTAGTCGGTTCGCTGGGTTGGCGTACAAATACAGATCGACCAACAAGATCGGGGTTGCCATTAGAACGAACGAAGAGAACATCCCCGTTTTTGAGCAGATAATCGTCGCCTAGAGGTTTAGATAGATGAACCTCATCAAGATCTTCATTTGGAGCATAGAGATGATTCTGGAAGTCACTCACGCCGATTATTTTCAAGGTGTGTCCCGATGAGGTCTTGTCGAAGTTGAGGCCGTTCTTGAACGAGCAGACATCTCCCAACTCAACCATCGGCCAGTCAGGGTTGATGGGGATTTGGGGGCGGTAGTTATCGAGGACGGCGCGGGCGCCGTTGATGACTTTCTGGTAGCCTTCGATTTCGGCGACGATCTCTTTCTGGATTTCCAGTGGCGGCAGGGGGATCTCAAACTGGGCGAGATCATCAGGCTTCATGCTGACATTAGCTGCTCCCTTCATAAGTCCAGCGATGTCAGTCCTTTTTATGTTTAGGGCATGATAGAGAAACTCAGAGTCCAGCTCGGTGTCGTCTTTGGGTTGTAGAGCGACCAATAGATTGGCCACTGCAAACTTCCCTGTCACATGGTGGATGCGATGCAAGGAAGCTTTACCGTGCCCAGTCGACGAAATTAGCGGGACACAAACTGCAGGACCCTCAAGCTGAAATGACTCAGATGTCTTTGGTTCAGCGGCGGTGAGAATAAGAGGATAGGAGCCTGGGGCTGTAGTAGTGCTTGATGAGGTTCCCTTGGTAATTTTGCAGACATCAGCAATTTTTACCAATCGGGTGGTCCCGTTTGCAGTGGCTGGACGATAGCGATTGCCGCTTAGGTTACACTCATTCGCGAGAATCTCTTCGCGACTTGCAAACCATGAGCAATCAGAAAAATCACCGCCATTGTACAATGCTTGGTAGTCGCTAAGGACTGATGGCAAATCATTAAACTGACTCGGGACTCTCTTCACTCCGAGGCTAAAACCGATGTGCTTAATTTCAGAAAATAAAATGCTCTGCGTCTTTCTGGCCATCTTACGGTCTAAAATCAGAATAGATGTCTTCACTCCTGTGTATGGCATAAACACACCGGAGGGCAGTGAGATGACGCCTATTAGGAAGTCGTCGAGAAGTGTTCGCCGCAGTTGTCGATAAGCTGTCCCGCTCTGGAAGATGATGCCCTCGGGGACGATGATGCCCGCGCGGCCGTTGGGCGTGAGGTGCTCGGCGATGTAGTCGACGAAGAGGACTTCGCTGCGCTTGGCCTGGATGGAGAAGCGGTTGTGGGGGCGGATGCCTCCCTTCGGCGACATGAAGGGAGGATTGGCCAGGATGACGTCGGCGTATTCGTTCCACCGGGCGGTGTCGGTGAGGCTGTCGTATTCGAAGATGTGGGGGTCGGTGAAGCCGTGGAGGTAGAGGTTCACGAGCGACAGGCGGACCATGTCGGGGGAGATGTCGTAGCCGTTGAATTTCTTGGCGAGGCGTCCCTTTTCGTCCGGGGTGAGGGTGCTGTTGCCCCGGGCGTCGGTGTTGGTCCGGAGGATGTGCTTGTAGGCGGAGATGAGGAATCCGGCGGTGCCGCAGGCGGGGTCGAGGAGGCTTTCCTCTTTCCGCGGGGCGAGGATCTCGACGATGAAGTCGATGATGTGTCTGGGGGTGCGGAACTGGCCGGCGTCTCCCTGCGAGCCAAGGACGGAAAGGAGGTACTCGAAGGCGTCGCCGAGCCGCTCGCTGTGGTCGTAGGTGAACTCGTTGATGACTTTCAGAAAACTTTTTAGCGTCTCGGGATCGCGGTAGGGGAGGTAGGCGTTCTTGAAGATGTCGCGGAAGAGGGCGGGGA
>RFPR01000155.1 GCA_009928265.1 Pseudomonadota bacterium
CGCCCTCTACTCCTACGCCAGCTATCCCCCGACCGAATATCTGCTACCGCAGAACGTCGACTTCCTGACCTTCAACGTCTACCTGCACCGCCGCGAGGACTTCGAGCGCTACCTGGCACGCCTCCAGAACCTTGCCGATGACAAGCCGCTCATGATGGGCGAGTTCGGCATGGACACGATCCGCCATACCGAAGAGGAGCAGGCCGAGATGATCGGGTGGCACCTCGACTCGGTGGTCCGCGGCGGCCTGGCCGGAACGATCCTCTACGCCTGGACCGACGAGTGGCACCGCGGCGGCAACGAGATCCTAGACTGGGCCTTCGGCCTGGTCCGCAGGGATCGTACTCCCAAGAAGGCCCTCGAAACTGTCCGGGGGTTCTTTACCAAGCAGGGTACCATCGTCAACGCAGCCCCCCTTCAGCGTTTCCCCAAGGTTTCCGTCATTGTCTGCAGTTACAACGGCGGCCAGACCCTTGAGGCCTGCCTCCGATCGCTCAAGAAGCTGAATTATCCCGACTACGAAGTGGTACTCGTCGACGACGGCTCCAAGGACAATACCAAGGAGATCGTCTCCCACCACCCATGGGTCAAGACGATCCATCAGCCCAACATGGGTCTGAGTGTCGCCCGCAATGTCGGCGCGGCCCATGCTTCCGGCGAGATCCTCGCCTACACGGACAGCGACTGCATGGCCGATCCCGACTGGCTCTACTATCTGGTCGGCACGCTCCTTTCCGGCGATTATGCGGGCGTCGGTGGCCCGAACATCTCACCTCCGGCCCAGAACTGGCACCAGGCCTGTGTGGCCGCGGCTCCCGGCGGCCCCAGCCATGTACTGCTCACCGACGTGGTGGCCGAGCACATTCCCGGCTGCAACATGGCCTTCCACCGTTGGGCCTTTGATAAGGTCGGCGGCTTCGATCCCGAATACCGCAAGGCAGGCGACGACGTCGACTTCTGCTGGCGTCTCCAGCAGGAGGGCCAGGTCATCGCCTTCAGTCCTTCCGCCATTGTCTGGCACTACCGCCGCTTCACGCTCAAGGCCTTCCGCAAACAGCAGGAAGGCTACGGCGAGGCAGAGTCGCTCCTGCGCTTCAAGCATCTCGTCTTCTTCGGTCCCACAGGCACGGCAAAGTGGAAGGGGCAGATCTACGGCGCTCCGCGCTTCACCTGGCTGATCAACAAGCCGGTCATTTATCACGGCGTCTTTGGCGAGGGGCTTTTCCAGTGCATCTATCCGACACCCCAGTCGGAACTGGCCGCCTACCTCAGCAGTATCGAGTGGGTCACCCTCACCTCCTTCCTATTGCTTCTTTCGATTCCCTTCCCGGCTCTCCGCATCGTGGCCTACCTGATGTTCGGGGGGACGTTCCTCGTGGCACTCTCCTACATGATCCACGCGAAGCTGGAACCCCGCTTCGACACGATTAGGGCCCGCCTACTCGTGGCTTTCCTCGCCCTCTCCCAACCGCTTGTGCGCGGATGGGCCCGCTACTTCACCTGGCTGAAGTTCAAGCGCACCCCGGAGTCGGTCATCGCGGCCAAGGAAAAGGACTTCACTCCGAGCAATATCCGCGGTCTCTCCAAACTTGTTTTCTGGAACGAGGAGGGCAAGGGCCGAGAACTACTCCTCACCTCGGTCATCGAGGCCCTCGAGAAGGAGGGATGGAGCTACTCCACCGACACCGGCTGGAAGGAATGGGACGTTCAGATCTACGGAAGTTTCTGGTGGGGTGTCACCATGAGAAGCGTCACGGAATACCATGGCGGCCCCAAGTGCCTCACCCGCGTACGACTCACCACCCGGATGGTGGCGACCACCTTCCTGTTGAACTTCCTGTTCCTCAGCTTCCTCATTTACTGGGTCTCATCCGGCCATGAACTCTTCTGGCCGGGAATCTTCTACGCAGCCACGATGCTCTTTATCTGGTCGATCGGACGCCGTCTCAAGAAGCGCACCGCCCAACTCATTGAGGCTGCAGGCCAGCGCATTGGCTTGAAGCGCGTCGATCCGCGCGGGCGCAACAAACCTTCGGGTGAGAAGCCTGCTGAAGTGGCATCCGTCGGGGGATCTGATGTCTCGCCGCAGCCTTCAGAGGTATCTCCTCAACCCTCCCCGGTCTCCCCACAGGGCTGATTCCTGCAATCAGGGGTTTATCAGGCTCCGCCCCGAGCCTGCATTAGGCCCGAGGCGGAACGACCCTTTTTCCTTTTTCATTTTTCATTCATCCTTTTTCCCATGCCCAACGTCTTTATCAGGACCTACGGATGCCAGATGAACGAGCGGGACTCGGAGCAGGTGGCGCGTGACCTACAGGACCGCGGCCACCGTCTTGTCCAACGCGAGCAGGAGGCCGACGTCATCCTGCTCAATACATGCAGCGTCCGCGACATGGCCGAGCAGAAGGCAATCGGCAAGATGGGGATGCTCAAGAAACTCCGACGCGAGAAACCGAAGCTCGTCCTCGGCTACATGGGGTGCATGGCCCAGAGACTTGGTCAGGATCTCGAGAAGCACTCACCCCACGTCGACCTCGTCGTCGGCACCCAGAAATTCCACCGCGTCGCCGACTATGTTGAGGAGGCGCTTCGCAATAGGGAGGAAGCCTTCACCCGCGAGGATCTTGCCGAACTCGGATCCGCGATCAACCCCATCACCCCGATCGTCGACATCGCCGCCGAAGCGGGTTCCCAGAACACAATCCGAGATCACCTTCCGGAGACGAAGAAAGAAGCAACCGCCTTCATCTCGATCATGCAGGGGTGCAACATGCACTGCACCTTCTGCATTGTCCCGACCACGCGCGGTGAAGAGCGGGGACGCCCGATCGCTGAGATTGTAACCGAGGCCCGGACACTCGTGGAGCGTGGAGTCAGGGAAGTCACACTCTTGGGTCAGATCGTGAACCTCTACGGCCGCCATGAATTTCCCAAGAGCGGCGACAAGAGTCCCTTCGTGCAGCTCATCGAGGCACTGCACGAGGTCGAGGGACTCGACCGCATCCGCTTCACCTCCCCTCACCCGATGGGTTTCCGCAAGGATCTCGTGGAAAGCTTCGCCCGACTGCCCAAGCTCATGGAGCATGTCCACCTGCCACTCCAGTCAGGTTCGGACCGGATCCTCAAGGCGATGCATCGTCCCTACACGGCGGCCTCCTACCGGAAGCTCGTCGCAGCGCTCCGCGAGGCGCGACCCGGCATCGCCATCACTACCGACATCATCGTCGGCTTTCCAGGGGAGACGGAAGAGGACTATCGGGCCTCCCGCGAGCTTGCAGAGGAACTCGCCTTCGACGGGGCCTTCATCTTCCGCTACTCCAAGCGTGGCGACACCCCAGCGGCTCACATGGAGGAGCAGTTGACCGAGGAGGAAAAAGAGGCGCGCAACCAGGATCTCCTCTCCGTCGTCAACGCCTCCGCCTCCCGCATCCTCGAAGCCTGCGTCGGAACCCGTCAGCAGATCCTCTGCGAGGGCCCAAGCAAGAATGACCTCTTGCGACTTGCGGGTCGCACCCGCACCAACAAGATCGTGATCTTTGAAGGAGTCAAACGCTTCCACGGACAGATTTTCGACGTGGAGATCACCTCCGCGAGCAGCTCGACCCTTTACGGAACACCCGCACTCCTCGACGTAAGCGGTCCGGAGGAATGAGCATCTCCCCGCGTTCCAAGTCCGGCGCGCTGGAGATCCCGGAACTCGATCTCGCCATGACGCTGAACAGCGGACAGGCCTTCCACTGGACAGCCATGGGCGAGGGGTGGACAGGGTGCATCGGTGAGACGGCCGTATTTCTGCGACAGAAAGGAGACAAGCTGGAATTCCGGGGGATAGGGGAGAAGGACCTCTGCCATTACCTCGCCCTCGACCACGATCTTGAGGCGATCCGCGCCTCTTGTGACCATCCCGTCGTCCGAGAGGCTTCCCTGGGGTGCAGAGGACTGAGGATCCTACGCCAACCCCGCTGGGAATGCCTGGCCACCTTCATCCTCTCCCCGATGAAGCAGGTCGCCCATATCAGGCAGATGAGCCTCGCCCTGAGAGCAAGATTCGGCACCCCGCTTTCCGGAACACCCATTCCAGCCTTTCCCTCCGCCTCCGCACTGGCTGAGGCGACCGAGCAGGAACTCCGGTCCTGTGGTCTGGGCTTCCGTGCGAAGGGACTCCTTGGCACCGCCCGACTCGTTGCCTCCGGGGAATTTGATCCGGAAGCCCTGAGTACCCTCTCCACGGAGGAGGCCCGCGACGCCCTCTGCTCACTTCCGGGAATCGGACGCAAGGTCGCGAACTGCATTCTCCTTTTTGCCTACGGGCGTCTGGAGGTTGTCCCTGTCGATGTCTGGATCGGTCGCATTCTCGGATCATTCAGAGGCCGCAGGAAGGCCACCCCGGCCGAACTCGAACGCTATGGGGAACGGGTGCTCGGGCCCTACGCAGGCTATGTCCAGCAGTGGCTTTTCCACCGCGCCAGGACGGGCCTTCTGGAACTCCCTGCCAAAAAGTCCACGAAAAGCAAAGCAACGGCTCGCACCGCCACCCCTTCCCGTCGGAGAATCCCCAGACCAGTCACCGGATGAGGACGGAACTCACGAAAACAGAGACGCGCATGGAGAAGGCGGAAAA
>RFPR01000156.1 GCA_009928265.1 Pseudomonadota bacterium
AGCGGCGGAGGAGAGTCCGAGCCTGGAGCCGACATGGGAGGAAGTGGTTTCCCTCAGGGCGGTTTCCGGCAGGAGTTCGATATACCCGGCAAGTCTGCCGCCGATGGCGGCCTTCTCCCTGGGGCCAAAGGCACCGGACCGTTCGCTTGCCTCCCGCTCAGCGCGGTCGATGGCATGGTCAAAGAAATCGACGGATCCGCCCAGCAAGGAGCGGAAGGCCTCCACCCCCTGCCTGCGGATCAGCGAATCGGGATCCTCTCCCTTGGGGAGGGAGGCGACCTTCACGCCGATGCCAGCGGACAGAAGCGACGGAAGCGATTTTTCGACCGCATTCTGGCCGGCCGTGTCGGAGTCAAAGCAGAGGATCACCCGTTCCACAAAGCGCCGGAGCAGTCTGGCCTGTTCGGGGGTGAACGCAGTTCCCTGCGGGGCTACCACGTTCGTCACCCCCTGCTCGAAGGCCGAGATCAGGTCGATCTGACCCTCCATCACGACCGCTTCGCCGGCTTCGATCATCGGCCGCTTGCTCTTGTCGAGACCGAAGAGAACCCGGCCTTTCGAAAAAATCGGTGTCTCCGGCGAGTTGACGTATTTGGCCTCCTTCTGCGTATCGGTGAGAATCCTCCCGCTGAAGGCGATCACCTCGCCGTAGTCGTTGCGGATCGGGAACATCAACCGGTCCCTGAAGCGGTCGTAGCCTCCGCGCTCGTCCCCTTCGCGCACGGTGAGGAGCCCTCCCTGCAGGAGTTCTTCCCGGGTGAATCCTTTCTCCAAAGCCCAGTTTCTGAGGGTTTCCCAGCCTGCGGGTGCATATCCGATCTGCCAGGTGACTGCTGTCTCCTTGGGAATGCAGCGCTTTTTCAGATATTCGCGCGCATGGTCTGCGTCGCGGTTCCGCAGGAGATTGAGATGGAACCAGGCGGATGTTTCCCGATGGAGTTCCATGAGGCGGCCGCGCAGGTCGCGCCGCTGCTGTTCGGCGGGATCGTTGTCCTCCTCGAGGACTATCCCGGAGCGTTGCGCCAGTTTCCGGACCGCCGAGGGGAAGTCGAGATGCTCGTAGTCCATCACGAAGCGGAAGACCCCGCCGCCGGCGCCGCATCCGAAGCAGTGAAACGACTGCCGTGATGGGTTCACATGGAAGGAAGGGCTCTTCTCCTTGTGGAAGGGACAAATGGCCCTCCAGCTCGTTCCCGCGCGTTTCAGCGGGAAATACCCCTGGATGATCTCCACGATGTCACTGGCATCGGCGACCTTGCGGATACTCTCTTCGGCGATGCGGGGCATGGGAACGACGTTAAAAGTGAAACGCGAAAAGTGAAAGGGATTCAGGAGCAAACTGTCAGGAAAGCACCAGCTTCAGTGCTGCAGCCAGTGACATGATCAGAAGCATCAGATCGAACGGCCCCTGGGGAATTTTTCCCAGCACGGACTTGCCCAGCAGGAATCCCGCAGCGACGGCAGGGATCAGGCAGAGATCCAGAAGCAGGGCGGGGCGCGAGATCAGTCCCAGCGAGACGCTGAAGGGCACCTTGATCAAGTTTGTGATGAAGAAAAACCATCCGCAGGTCCCGACGAAGGCCATCTTGTCAAAGCGTCTTGCCAGCAGATGGAACGTCATCGCCGGGCCGCCTGCATTGGCCAGCATTGTCGAGAGCCCGGCCAGAAATCCGGAAAAGGAGGCCAGGGCAGGATGGCTCATCACCGTGGCGAGAACCCTCCTGTCGAGTCGCTGCCAGACGACCAGTGCCATCATGGCAAGGATCATCCAACCGAGAACATGTCCGAAAATCCGTCCCGGGATCACGTCGAGAAGCCACCATCCGGCAATCAGTCCCGGAAGCGTTGCCGGAAGCAGGGCGCAGATTTCCTTCCAATCGGCGTGATGCCGGAATCCCGAAACGGCCATGAGGTCGGCCGTGATCAGCAGTGGCAGAACGGCGCCCGTCGATTCCTTGGCCGGTAGGACCATCGCCATGAGCGAGACGATCAGGAGGCCGAATCCGCCGAATCCGGACTTGGTCAACCCGATGCAAATCGCCGCACAGACGGCCAGTCCCCACTGTGACGGGGAGGAAATCGGGATCACCGGACCGCGGGGCCGCTTGGGTGCGCCGCACCGAGGGCCTCCTCCATCAGTCGCGTCTCTTTTTCCAGTGAGTTTCCCGGGCGGATAAGAAGCTCGCCTATGCGGTCAACGAGGGACTGGACGCTCTCCACCACCTGGCGCGAGGCGCTTGCGCGGAGCAGTTTTGCGATGCGGCTTCCCGGTTCCACCAGGTTGCTATAGCGAATCAGTGTTCCGCCATCGTGATTCTCAAGGTGCAGTAAGCCTGAACAGGATTTCGTGTACCGTGAGTTCAGGACTTTCCAACTCACCTCGTAGCCCCCGTCCGGCATCCGGCGGATCTCATTGCGCGAGACATAGACCTCGTCCGGGATCAGGAACGGCATCTTGAGGGTGTATTCCGCCTCGACGACGTTTCGGGAGGGATGGGAGAGAATGGTTACCTTGGTGCAATTTGGAATGTACTCCGAATCCTTTTCGCAGTCCCAGAAAACAGCCGCCACCTGGGCCGGTGTTGCCTTGACGAGTTGGTAAATCGTAAAGCGGGGCCAAGGATTCCCCTGGATCTCCTCCTCGAGAATCACCGGTTTGCCCGAGTTTAATTTGGCATGGTGACCCTCGCCGAGTGGGCTCCAGTAGGGGGTCTTGGCAGCTTCTTGGGCTACCAAGGGTAGACTGGCCAGAAAAAGAAATACTCCGGAAATCAGGAACCTCATCGGGTGGGTGGGTGAAGTGTGAAAAAGGGGGAGGAGGGTTCCTTGGTGGAGGTAAGGGGAGTCGAACCCCTGACCTTCTCATTGCGAACGAGACGCTCTACCAACTGAGCTATACCCCCCAAGGTGTTGTCTATTAAATTGTTGCAAAGAAAGAAGATCGCTTCAAATACACCGTTGTCACCCGAATCATCAACCCGGAGCTTGGGGGATCGAGGAGATCGTTTCGGAGGCAGCAGCGTTTTGAAGCGGGAGCTTCGTACTTCGCTGTAAAAACTAAATCTCCGTCATGAGAGGATCAATCCCAAATCCTTAGAACGGAGTCAGGATGAAGCGCCTGACCATCAGGGGGCGGGTATCCTTCAACTCAGAGCGGAATTCAAGGGCCTGGGATCTCGCATGTGAGCTGGCAAGCTTTCTACTTAACCCGCCAGCATGGCGGCGCCGAAGACGCCGGCGCTGTCGCCCAGGGAAGGTTTTAGCAAAGGTGTGTCAAAGCGGTCGTTGAAAAGATGGTCGCACACCGCGTCTCGGGTTTCCTGAGTGTAGAGGAGATCCAGATTGCCGACGCCTCCTCCAATGACAATGGCGTCAGGATCGAGGATGTTGACCACTGCTCCGAGGGCCTCGGCGAATTTGGCGCGAAGTCGTTCCAACGTGGCGACTGCATGACGATCACCTCCAGTGGCGAGTTCGACGATCAAGGGAAGGTTGAGCGCCTGTCCGCTCTTTTCGGCATAATATCGTTCGAGAGAGGGGCCCGCGCAGACCATCTCCACGCATCCCTGACGTCCGCAGTAGCACGCGGCCTCCTCGCCGCTGAGGGGGTTGTGACCCCACTCCCCGCAGATCCCATGGGTACCTGAGAGTACGTGTCCGTCCACCACAATGCCACCTCCGACCCCGGTTCCCAGAATGATTCCGAAGACGGTCTTATGACCCTTTGCCGCACCCAGCGTTGCCTCCGCAAGTGCGCAGCAGTTGGCGTCATTGGCCAGAATTGCCTCGCAGCCGAGAACGCGTGAAAGATCGGAGGACAGGGCTTTTCCGTTCAGGCAGAGGGTATTGGAATTCTTGATTAGGCCTGTCCTGGGAGTCGTGACTCCAGGGGTGCCGATCCCGATGCGATCGGGACGTTTGGTTCCCGAGGCCTCCTCGAGAAGAGTAATCAGCTTGGAGAACTGGCTGAGAATGTGGTCGTAACCATTGGCCGATTCAGTGGGGACACGGAGTCGCTGGATCGCCTGTTCAGGGTGGGCCGGGTTCAGGATGGCTCCCTCGATCTTAGTGCCACCCAGATCGATGCCCCAGAGGGGTTTTTTCAAAACATTTTGCACCCATTCATGCAAACCGCCACGGAGTCATCCCTCAAGAGCAAAGACAGAGGAGGCTGCTATGGATTGGTTAACATTGGTTATATGGTGTGGGGGACGAAGAAGATGCTAGGGGCGCCTTTATTTTAGCGGGGATAGTCGGAGGTCGGAACCTGCTCCGGCTTCACGTACGGCGGCATACTCCGGGGTCAATGTGAGAATATCCGCTGAGGAATTCATGGAGGAGGAGTTGCTTGAATTGGTGACCTCCGCTTCCGCCTTAGCTGTGATGAGGGCGAGTACAAGCAGTATTACATGGAGGGTTTTCATTGGTGGAACAAACTGTCCTAAGTCAGAAACTCCTACAGTCGCCTAGGGGAGTGAGCGTTCAACTTTTACTGGGAACGGATCATCCACATGGGTCATGGTCCGTCCCTGCTGGACCATGAAGTAAATAAGGATGTTACCGCTTCAGCATGAA
>RFPR01000157.1 GCA_009928265.1 Pseudomonadota bacterium
GTCCACCACCTCCTCGGCGTTCTGATTGGCCTTCGGCTGCAGAAGGGACGTCTGCGGCTGAGGGCACGTCCTGGGACAGGACCTGGTCGTTGGTTTCGGTCATGGTTGTGTGTTCAGAATTCCAGGCCCGCTTCCCGGGCTGCCTCGGCCAGTGCTTTCACACGGCCATGGTACAGATTTCCTCCGCGGTCAAAGACGACCTTGATAACCCCTGCTGCAAGGGCTCGCTTGGCGAGCAACTCACCAACGGCTACCGATGCCTCGCAACCGGCCCCGCTGCTGAGGCTCGTCCGCAGGTCCTTGTCAAGACTCGAGGCAGAGGCGACGGTGTGCTGGGCGGCATCGTCAATGACCTGGGCATAAATGTGCTCGTTTGAGCGATACACGGCAAGACGGGGGCGTTCGCTGGTTCCGACAAGATGACGGCGTAAACGCCTGTGACGACGCTGGGTCTGTTGTTTGCGAGAGGTGGCGGCCATGGCAGTGAAGCGAAGGTACTGAGCGGGGCTTTATTTCTTGCCGGTCTTCCCGGCTTTCCGAAGGATTTTTTCACCCTCGTACTTGATGCCCTTGCCTTTGTAGGGCTCAGGAGGTCGGATGGCTCGAACCTTGGCAGCTTCGTTCCCCACGACCTCTTTGTCTGCACCGGAGACGAAGATCTGAGTGTTGTTTTCGACAGCAAAGGTGACGCCTTGGGGAGGCTCCACCTCAACTGGATGGCTGTAGCCAGCACTGACCACCAGCGTTTTGCCTTTGACAGCGGCTCGGTAGCCAACGCCAACGATCTCGAGCTTTCGCGTGAAACCCTTTGAGACACCCTCGACCATGTTGGCCACGAGGGTCCGACAAAGACCATGGCGCTCTCTGGACCGTCGAGAGGCATCTGCGGCCTCCACCTTCAACTCTGCGCCATCCTGTTGGATCCTCACACCTTCCGGGAGGGTACGGCTCAGTTCGCCTTTGGGCCCTTTGACAGTGACCGCCAAGCCTTGAATGCTGACGGAGACCTTGTCGGGAACGGGAATTGGATTTTTACCAATGCGTGACATCTTCGGGGCCTCCTTTAATAGACGTAGCATAGAACTTCACCGCCCACGCCTTCCCGGCGGGCGTCTCGGTCGCTCATGATCCCCTTTGAGGTGGAGATGATGGCAACCCCCAGTCCTCCAAGCACCTTTGGCAGTTCGCGACGATTGCTGTAGATCCGCAAGCCGGGCTTGCTGACCCGCTGGACAGAACGGATTGTCGGCTGACGCTGTTTGCCGTTGTACTTGAGGGAGAGGATGAGCTCTTTTCTCACCCCCTCACCTTCTTCCAGGATTTCGGCGATGAAGCCTTCCTGCTGGAGAACTCTGGCGATGCTTCTGCTCATCCGAGAAGCGGGAACCCGCGTCGTCTGATGCCGCTTTTCGCAAGCATTGCGAATGCGGGTGAGCATGTCTGAGATGGGATCGTGATTGGCCATAACGGTTTCCGGAATGAGGGCGATCAGTTGCTGCGGAAAGGCATCCCCATCTCGCGGAGAAGGGCTCGACCTTCGTCGTCGCTGCGTGCGCTGGTCACGATGGTGATGTCCATACCCCGAATGGAATCAATGGTGTCGAAAGAGATCTCGGGAAAAATGATCTGCTCTCTGATCCCAAGGGTGTAATTCCCACGTCCATCGAAGCTACGATCACTCACACCACGGAAATCCCTGATCCGAGGGAGTGCCAGGTGAATCAAGCGCTCCAGAAAGGAGTACATCCTGTCACCACGAAGCGTGACTGCAATGCCGATGGGCATTCCGGCGCGGATCTTGAAGCCTGCAATGGCTTTCTTTGCTCTGGTGACGACTGGCTTTTGGCCTGTGATGGTGGCGATCTCCGCCAGAGAAGCCTCTAGGGCCTTGGCGTTCTGAGCTGCTTCGCCCAGGCCACGGTTGACAGTCACCTTGACGACCTTGGGAACTTGGTGAATGTTTGTAAAGTCAAGATCCTTCAGTAGTTTTGGCTGGATCTTTTCCCGGTAGCTGGTTTTGAGGGACATGGTTGGCGGGGGATAGAAAGCCTCTGGTCGGTGTCAGGGGCGGTGAAGTTTGGTCCGGGAGTTAATCAAGGAGCTCGCCTGTCTTTTTGAGACGACGTTTCTTGTTCCCATCCTTGTCTGTCACCAGTTCGACCCTGCTGGCCACTTTCTTCGCGGTGGAGTAAAGCATCACATTGGATGCATGGAGAGAGGCTTCTTCGGTGACGATTCTGCCGCTCTCGCCTTCTTGAGTCGGTTTCACATGGCGTGTCCGCATGTTCACGCCTTGCACAACGACCCGGTTGTCGGAGGGAAGAGTCCGCAGAACTTCACCGGTTTTGCCTTTGTCCTTGCCGGTAATCACTTGAACAGTGTCACCCTTCCGAATTCGCATCTTGACGCGTTCCTGGGCTTTCATCTTCAGATCACCTCCGGAGCAAGGGACACGATTTTGGTGAAGTTGCGCTCACGCAGTTCTCTGGCAACAGGGCCGAACACGCGTGTGCCTTTTGGGTTGTTGTCGTTATTGATGATCACTGCGGCGTTGTCGTCAAACCGGATTGAGTTCCCGGTGTCACGGCGGAGCGTCTGACGGGTGCGTACGACAACTGCTTTCACAACATCGGATTTCTTGACACCCATGTTCGGCATGGCGTCTTTGACCGCAGCCACGATGACATCGCCCACGTGGGCATAGCGCCGGTTAGTCCCAAGCACTCTGATGCACTGGATGCGTTTGGCGCCGCTGTTGTCGGCGACATTCAGATAGGTTTCCTGTTGGATCATGATCGATTCCTCAACTTGTGGGTTGTGAGTTGGTCATGATCTCGGAGACTGTCCAGCGCTTTGTGCGGCTGAGAGGCCTCGTTTCGGTGATCTTGACCCTGTCCCCGATCTGACAACGATTGTCCTCATCGTGGGCTTTGTAGCGTGTGGTCCGGCTGACTGTCTTTTTGTAGATCGGATGGGGGAAGCGGTTTTCGACCGCCACCACCACCGTTTTGTCCATCTTGTCGCTGACGACAGTTCCAACCCGTTCTTTAATGGCCATGGCGTTTTGGGTGCTCAGGGAGTGGTGGTTGACTGAAGCCGCTGCTGGCGGACGGTCAGCAGTTGAGCCAATCGCCGACGCGCCTCCTTGAAGCGATGTGGATGTTGCAACTGGCGCGTTGCCTGCTGAAAGCGAAGATCGAACAGCTCGCGACGAATGCCATTGATCTGTTCGTTGATGTCGCTGTCAGTTAACTTGCGCACTTCAGACATGTCAGGACGTGCCATGGTCAGGATTCCTCCTCAGACTGTGTGGTGACCAAATCGGGCTCGCTGGTCGCTTCCTCTTCCTTGACGATGAACTTCGTTTTGACCGGAAGCTTGTATTGCGCCAGACGCATGGCTTCCTTGGCCGTTTCTTCGGTGATCTCTGGACCGCCGATTTCAAAGAGGATCCGGCCTGGTTTAATCACGGCTACCCAGAACTCCGGATTCCCCTTGCCGGAGCCCATCCGGGTTTCAGCGGCTCGCATGGTGACCGGTTTGTCGGGGAAGATGCGGATCCAGATCTTGCCTCCCCGCTTCGTGTAGCGGGTCATGGCACGACGGCTGGCTTCGATCTGACGGGAGGTGATCCAACCGCATTCCTGGGCCTGGAGGGCAAATGTGCCGAAGGCAATCGTGTTGCCCCGTGTTGCGATGCCGCGCATGCGACCTCGCTGTTGCTTCCGGAATGTGACGCGACGTGGACTCAGCATGGTTCAGTTCTCCTCACTCCTCGTTGGAACGGTCTTCAAAGTCCTGGGCCCGTCGCGCTGTTTTACGGCGCGGAGCTGCACCCACAGGCACTTGCTCCTTCTGGCCCGGCAGAACTTCACCCTTGAACACCCAGACCTTGATGCCCAGCACCCCATAGGTGGTGCTGGCCACCTTGGTGGCGTAATCAATGTCTGCCCTGAGCGTGTGCAGAGGGACACGTCCTTCCCGCGTCCACTCCGTTCGGGCGATTTCTGCACCATTCAGGCGTCCACCGACCTGAATTTTCAGGCCGAGGACGCCTGCACGCTGAGCACGCTGCACAGCCATGCGAATCACCCGGCGAAACGCGACCCTTTTCTCAAGCTGCTGGGCGATGTACTCAGCAAGGAGGTATGCGTCTGCATCGACCCTTTCGACTTCCACGACATTGATGCGCACCTGACGGCTGGCATCCCCGAGGGTGGTCTGAATGCCGACCCGCAGATCTTCAATGCCGCTTCCCTGGCGACCAACCAGTACCCCGGGGCGTGCGGTCTTCAGTTCGACTTCGATCTGATCGGCCTTGCGGGCGATGTGGATGCTGCTGATCCCTGCAGATGCGTACTTCTTGTTGACGAACTTTCGGATCCGCTCATCCTCCTGGAGGAGCGTGGGATAGGTGCGCGGTGGTGCGTACCAGCGGGAGCGGTGCTCTTGTGTGATGCCGAGCCTGAGGCCGGTCGGGTTGATCTTGTGTCCCATGGTTTGGCGTCCTCAGGCGGCTTTGGGGGCCA
>RFPR01000158.1 GCA_009928265.1 Pseudomonadota bacterium
CTCCAGTTCATCGCCGATGCGCTCAAGGCCTCCTTTGATGGTGTGATCTTCCTCGCCGGAATCGCCGATGGAGCGGTCTCACTCGTCGCCGCAACCGGCAAGCCCCACCAAGCAACACTCCCCGCTGGAAAACTCATCGGTGCAGTGGCCCCTCTCGTCGGGGGCAAAGGCGGCGGCAAACCCGACGGAGCCCGCGGCGGAGGCCGTGATGCCTCTGGACTTCAGGCCGCGCTGTCCAAAGCAAAGGAACTGATCGCCGCAGGAAAGATCTGAGGAGAAATTCTCGAACGAAGAGGCGGAGAACGCAGAGAAGTTACTAAGGCTCGCAAGCTTGGATGGAGAGCTAGGCGGGCCAGCGAAGCTGTAGTGAACTACTACGAGCGCCGACCAACGACGCTATCCACCAAGATCAAGAGCCTACCTCTTACCCTTGGGAGTAGGAGGACTCCACCTTCGAGGCCACATCCCGATACCCATAATCCACCTCATAGATCTGCTTGAAGCATTCGAGGGCCTCGGCCTTCTTCTCCATATTCTCGTAAACGACTCCAAGATTGTAGAGGAGGTCTTTCTTCACCGCATCCATAGCCGGGATTTCGGCAATCGCATCAGCGAAGGTCTTGGCTGCCAAATCGTTCATGCTTCGCGAGACGTAGCACTGACCGAGTTTGCTCATCGCCTTGAGTCGCACGGAGGGATTGCTACGCGCGCGCTGGAGGTGACCGATCGCTTCCTGATGCAGGCCCGCATCCATGAGCGCGATGGCCAGATCGAAGTGGGCGAGCAGATCGGTGGGGTTCCGATCAACGCGTTCGCGGGCCTCGCTCAGAACGAATTCCGCGCGTTGTTTGGCGAGTTCTTCCATTTCCTGACGGTAACGGGGTGCCTCCGGATCGTCAGGTGCTGCGGCCAGATAATCCTCACGTGCCTTGTAGGCCTCATTGATCTGGCGTAGCTGCAAGTCGCTAATCTTTCTGGCAATGGTGGGATCCGCGCCAGCGGTAAGACCGAGCACATAGCGGTACCACTCCAGGGACTGATCGAGATCACCCTTCTGCTCGTAGAGTTCAGCAACGCGACGGGACTTATCGATACTGCCGGGTTCCGCCTGAACTGCGGCGGATAACTCCGCGATCTGGTTGTCGATCATCTCCTCGCTCTTGACCACGCGTCCGGCCTGCTCGAGCGAAACGGCCTCGTCCTTGTTCTTGATCAGATCACGGTAGCTGTCGGCAACCTCCCATCCTCCCTGACTCACGGAACGGGCGGCGGCGGCGTCCTTGCTTCCCTTAATGGCCGCAAGTTCGTTGGGAGCGATCGCCAGGATCCTGTCGTATATCTCAACAGCACGCGCGGGGTCTCGAGGTTGTCCGGTCTCGTTCCGCTCCATGCAGAAGGAGGCGTAGCGGTTAAGCTGTTCCTTGTCCTTGGGGTTGCCTTCCAGAATGGTCTCGAAGGCATACAAAGCCAACTCGTTCATAGGAGGATCCCATTTGAGAGCGGCTTCCCGGAGCATGTTGTTGGCCTGAATACTTCCCGGATCCTCGGCCAGGATTTCCTCGAGCGCCACCAGGGCGCCGGCTACATCGCCCTTCTTGAGAAGGCCGGAAGCCTTTGAAGTGCCTCCACCCAAACCACCGAGTGAAAAGAAACTCTTCTTGGCCGTCTTGGCCTTTTCGAATGCCGCCTTGCGTGCGAGTTTGCGACCGTCGAGAAAATCAGGAAGAGACTGGAGAATCCCTTGAACCAACTGGATGGCGTAAGGGTAGTTCTTCAGCTCCATGGCGCTCATCGCCTTGAGCCATACCTGTTTCTGCTGTGGGGAGAGATCTTTCTGAGTTTTCAAGGGAGCCCTGTTTTTACCATCCGTCCGCACCCTTCGCAACATCCCTCACCATGCAAGATCAAGAAAGGAGCGTGGGGCGGACCACCAGCGAAGCCTTTAGCATGCCGCGGGCGGAAATCCTTTGGATCCCCTTTTTCATCTCGAACGGCACTGGGGGATTGCTGTCCGGAAGTCCCCAGCATGGCTCGACACAGAGGAAGGGATCGCCATTGCTCCAGAGCGTGAGGAAAGGTGCCTCTGCATAGTCACACTCAACCCGGTGTCCTAGTCCGCGATCCTCAAGCACGAAGCGCCGGTCCGGAACACCGGCCAGATCAAGCAAATAGGAACCGGGCAGGTCTTTCTTTGCGAAGGGCATTTCTCCCCCGGCGAAGCGAACCTCCTGCACGGTTCCATCAAGAAAATCACCCGGCGCCATCTCACGGAGATAGGTTCCTGCGGGAAGGGTCAGTTGGGCATTCTCCAAGGAGGAAACTGCAAAACCAGGATGCCATCCGAAGCCCAAGGCCACCTCGTGATCCTCCTGATTCTGAAAGTCAAAGGTCATCCGGAGAGAACCGGCAGCGACGGCATAGCTAAGCTTCATGGAGACCAGGTAAGGATAAGCTTCCGCAGGGATACGCTCAGGCGCCACGGAATACGTGATCGATCCCACCGCCAGATCGACGTCCGGGGCATCAAAGGCAAAGGATCTGATAAAACCGTGGTTTCCTCCTTTGATCACATGCCCTTCGTAAACGGACTCCTGCTTCCAGAGACGGTGAACGAAATACCCCATGACCGTGGCATGGTTGCCCCATCCTTCGGCCGGTTTCTCAACCTGACCATCGCGCCAGAGAAATCCATGCCAGTTCCCTTGGGTATCGCGACGAGCTAGACTGACAGGCTCGGCCCCGGTACGGCAGACGACTAATCGCAGTCCGGCATCCTCGTCAGTGATCTGGTCGAGTGGTCCGGCGACGGATTCGATGACTTTATGGGTAAAGCTCATGAAATCAACAGAAGCGGGATCCGTCCCTCGACTCAATCTTCTTCATACTTCATCCCTCATACCTCATCCTTCAGGAATGGCACATGCCCCTCTTCGCGACGAAGATCTGAGGGAAAGTTTCGCACGCTCGTCGGGACCGGGCGGCCAGCACGTCAACAAGGTCTCAACAGCGGTGACCCTGACCCATCTTCCGACGGGGCTCTCCGTTACGGTGAGCGACTCACGCAGTCAAAGCATGAACCGCAAGCTTGCCCGCGAACGCCTTGCCGAAAAACTGCAGGAGCGCCGGGAAGCACGTCACCAGCAAATGCGGGCTGCGACAGCAAAGGCCCGAAGGCAGAAAGCGCGGCGCTCCCCGGGCGAGAAAAGGAAGCTGGTCGCAGGGAAGCGTCACCGTTCCGAAATCAAGAAAGGCCGCGGTAAGGTGAGTGAGTAAAGCGGATTAGAGAGCGTGTTCTCCTGAAGACTGTGAGAGGAAAATCGCCTTTTTGATTTCATCATTCGTCCCTCCTCATTCATTCTTTGCCCCATGGATCTCCTGACCTGCGAACTTCCCGGCATCAAGAAACTCCGTAGCGGCAAGGTCCGTGAGGTCTTCGACCTCGGGGAGAACCTTCTTCTTGTGGCCACCGACCGGATCTCGGCTTTCGACTGCATCCTGCCCAATGCAATCCCCGGCAAGGGTGAGGTCCTGAACCGGCTCTCAACGTTCTGGTTTCACCGCCTTGATTTCGTGCCGAACCACATGATCGAGACAGAGGTCAGCGCTTTTCCGTCCGAACTCAAGCCCTACGCAGACCTGCTCCGTGGCCGCTCCATGATCGCAAAGAAGGCAAAGCCCCTTCCCGTGGAATGCGTGGTGCGCGGCTACATCGCAGGATCCGGTTGGAAGGAATATCAAAGCGAAGGCACCGTGGGCGGCCATGACGTGACTGCCGGACTGAAGCAGGCTGACCGTTTGCCCGAGGATCTCTTTACCCCGAGCACCAAGGCAGAGGAAGGCCACGACGAGGCGATCACCTGGGCTCAATGCCGATCACTCCTCGGCGACGAGGTCGCCCACCGCGTCCGTGACATGAGCCTCGAACTCTACCGGACGGGTCGTGCCTACGCCGCCTCCCGCGGCATCATCATCGCGGACACCAAGTTCGAATTCGGCATCCATGACGGCGAGATCATCCTGATCGACGAGTGCATGACTCCTGACTCCTCGCGCTTCTGGCCCGCAGATCTTTACCAACCGGGAGGCAGCCCCCCAAGCTTTGACAAACAGTTCGTGCGCGACTGGCTCGAAAACTGTGGCTGGGACAAGCAACCTCCCGCCCCCGAACTTCCGACAGACATCGTCGCCAAGACATCCGAGAAGTATCGTGAGGCGCTGACCCGGTTGACCTCACCGACTACCTGAGAATCCCGATGGAGGGAGAGATTGAGAGCTTTTTGCTCTACTTGGCCACCGAGCGTGGGCTCTCGACCAACTACCAACTCTCCACCCGCTCCTCGCTGGAGCGTTTTGCCGGATGGGCTTCGGGCCGTGGAATCACGGTTGCCGATAAGGTCACCCCTGCCCTGCTTTCCGACTTCCTGATCTCGGAAAAGAAACGGGGACTCTCCGCCACCTCCGTGAAGTTGGAGGCGGTCGCCCTGCGGATCTTCTTCCGATTCCTGAC
>RFPR01000159.1 GCA_009928265.1 Pseudomonadota bacterium
GGAACTCCCCCTCATCTGGCAGCGTCTTGATACCGAGCCGAGTCGCCCTCGCTCGGACATGCCACATACGGACTTCATCAACTCGGCTCCACTCCGCCCCGAGTACTCTCATCTGGTCGTCCCAGTCAGAGTCCGCGACCGCCTCATCGCCGTCATGGAGTTCCTCTATCCCGACCATCGCAATGCCGACCCGCGAATCCGCGATGTCTTCAACCTGATCGCGGCCAATCTCTCAATCGTTGCTGAGCGGGAACTCCTCAACATGGACCTGAAGTACAAGTCGGAGCACGATCACATCTCGGGCGCTCCGAATCGTGAACTCTTTGTCCAGCGACTGAACCGGATCCTCCATGAGGGAAGCATTCTGACAAACCGGAAGATCATACTCTTCTGTTTTGATATCAACGGCTTCCAGTCGATCAACGACGACTACGGCTATGAGGCCGGTGTGGAGATTCTGCGTGAACTCACCAAGAGGGCCCAGCGTGTCTGCCGAGAGGATGACATGATCGGCCGCCTCGTTGGAGGGGAGTTTTTACTTCTCATCCACGAGAAGGAACCCTTCACCGACCTCACGACCATCATCGAGAGAGTGAAGTCCTCGCTAAGCGGGACTTATCATCTGGAAGAGGTACAGATCGATATCACGCTAAGCATGGGTTGTGTCGTTATAGGCCCCGCAGAGGGGTCACCTGACGAACTCATCCGCCGTGCTGAGGAGGCGATGCATCTGGTCAAGGAACGGACCTACAAGGATGTCTGCATCGCCGATGAGCAGGTCACAAGGGATTTACTGGAGAGGAAGGCAATGAACCGCAGGGTCAAGGATGCCGTTCGAAACAATCAACTCACCCTCCATTATCAACCGATCGTCGAGATGCCCTACGGTCGAATCGTCGGAGCCGAGGCGCTCCTGCGCCTCGTCAATCAGGACGGGACGCTGATGAAGGCCGCTCACTTCATCGATGCCATGGAGAGGATGCATCTCCTAGAGCAAGTCGATACCTGGGTGATCTGGGAGATTCTACTCACCCTCAAGAACAACCCAAGCATCCTTGAGAGGATCCCAAACTTTTACATCTCCCACAACATCACCCCGGCAGTCATCGGTAGACCCAGTTTTCACGATCACTTTATCTCGCAGATCAGCCATTCCGGCATCCCCTCCAGCGCCGTCAGAATCGAGATCACCGAAAAAGCCCTGTTTCCCGACAACTTGTACCTCATCAAAAACATCGAGTCGCTCAAACAGAACGGCATCGGCATTGCGCTGGATGACTTCGGAACGGGGTATAGCAACCTTCAGATCATTGCCAAATACCCCATCGACACGATCAAGATCGACCGGAGCTTTCTCGCAGGGATCGTTCCCGGAAATTCGCAGATCAACGCACTCCTGCACTCCATCACCGACATCGCGAAGAACATGGGGTGCTCGATGGTCGCGGAGGGGATCGAGCAGTTGGAGCAGGCGGAACATCTGCTCTCGCTTGGGTGCATCTACGGCCAGGGATATTTCTATGAAAAACCGATGCCTTTAAAGGAACTGCAGGCACTGATCACGAGGTCCCAAGTAGGGCGGTGCAACCTTACCGGTAATGTGTAACAAAGAGGGCAGCTAATCCTCTCGAAACATGAAGAGCATCCAAGGGAATCAGCAAAAACTCCGTCGCAGGATCCTGATCCTGTGCGTGTTTTCCATTTCCCTGATTTTCCTGACTCTCGGTTTCATGCTCCGTCTTTCATGGAATGATTATCTCTCAAATAGAGTAGAGGAATCGCAACGCGAGGCGGTGACCGCATCGACCTTGGTGAAAGATGCGCTTGTTGATGCGAGCAAGATTCTGGACGAGTCCAGAATTGAACTTGAAAGGGCTTTGAAACTAGGGCCCCTCAATGAGGAAAAGGGACATGAGATTCTTCATTCCGCCGTGAAGAATTTCAGTATCTACAACACGCAGGATGCCTTCGGCCTGCTCTTACTGCTTGATTCCAAAGGGCGCCTGATAGCTAGAAGTGGTGAATTCCCCACCCGAGTCCTTGATTTGTCCGATCGAAACTATTTTCAAGATCTTAGGAATCATCCCTCCCTACAGTTCGCAATTGGCAGACTCAGGAAAGCAGCCACGACCGGCAGACTGGTCTTCCATCTTTCCATGCCACTTCATGGTCAGGATGGATCCTTTGCTGGAGTCATTGCCGTTCAACTGGATGAAAACGAACTCGCAACAAATCTGGGGAGGATACTTCCCGAAAGTCGGGAACGCCGTGTCGTGATCCAGTCCCCCGATGGACGCACCCTCTTTGTGTATCCGACTGCTGACATTCCCCAATCAGAGGACAATCCGATCGGCAGAACACTGAAGGCTCTTTCCGAAAAGTCCTTGGATCCGGATCAGATGATTTCGATTAAAGCCGGAAGTCCCGGCTTTCCAAAGTACTCCTATGCCATGTTTGAAAAGGATCCCCTCTTCGGGATCATTACTTGGTCATGCATTACGGAGTCAGAAGTTCGCACCCGATTCCTCAAGGGGAACCTCCCCCTGATAGTGATCTCTTGCGTGGCAATCATCGTTATCACCTTTCTATTCATCGGCCTTTACCGTCAGGCTAGGACACTCGAAAATGCATTCATTTTAGCAACGACCGATACGGCAACGGGCCTGCCAAATCGCCGTGCATTGGATTTGCGCGATAAAAGTCTTTGGGAGGATGCGCGCCGTCATGGAAAACCGGTTACGGTCATCTTTCTCGACATCGATCATTTCAAGGATTTCAACGATAGATGGGGGCATGGAACAGGCGACAGGGTGCTGAAACTGTTGGCAGGACTCCTAAGGAAATGCAGCGATCGCCCGCTTGATTTCTTTTGCCGATGGGGCGGGGAAGAATTTGTGATCCTCCTTCCGGAAACAGACACCCAAGGAGCGATTTCCATCACACACCGTATCAGGAGAGCCCTTCAGAGCATTCATTTAGGGAACGGCTCTGGAAATCTACCCTCCATAACCATCAGTGTCGGGATCGCCTCCACTGAATATGCTACCTCCACCTCGTTTCAGGATCTGATCGAGCGGGCCGATCTCAAGATGCTTGAGGCCAAGGCCTCGGGACGCAACAGTATCATTGCCGAGGGTGTTGCGGAGATCTCGAGAGACGACGCATAAAAGGATAAGCGTTCCTACCAATGGAACGCGGTTAGGCGGTGGCGGATGATAAGTCCATGAAGATGGCCACCACATCACCCAGCGCGACAGCGGGATTCTCCAGGACGGTTCATCCAAGAAGTGGAAACGACATCCTGACGGCGGACTGGGTCATGCCGCCGGAGGCCAAGGGGGTCATCCTTTTTGCCCATGGGAGCGGGAGCGGACGCCACAGCTCGAGAAACCGGGCCGTCGCGATGTTCCTACAAAACCGCGGCATGGGAACATTCCTTCTCGATCTGCTCACGGATGACGAGGAGGAGGCCGACATGGTCACCACCCAGTACCGTTTTGACATCCCTCTATTAACGAGACGCCTTGTCGATGCGACGCGCTGGATCCGCACAAGAGAGGAATCGTTCGATCTTCCACTGGGGTACTTCGGAGCAAGCACCGGGGCCGCCGCAGCCCTCGCGGCCGCAGCCCAACTGCCAGAGGAGATCTCCTCGGTCGTCTCGCGCGGGGGACGCCCAGACTTGGCGGGTGATTCCCTTCCCCATGTGACGGCACCCACCCTGCTCCTGGTCGGAGGAGCGGACGAAGTCGTCATCGACCTAAATCGCCGGGCTCTGCAGTCGCTGAAATGCCGATGTCACCTTAGCATTATTCCTGGGGCGACGCATCTCTTTGAGGAACCGGGAAAACTGGAACAGGTCGCCGTTAAGGCCGCCGAGTGGTTCTTGGAAAACGGCATGAACGTGACACACCATGCCCCCAAAGGAGGTGCACGCCGATGAGACGCTTCCGAAACCGAAGAGAGGCCGGGGAACTTCTGGCCCTGGAACTCGCCCACCTTGCGGGGAAATCCGATTGCGTGATCCTGGCGCTGCCCCGAGGCGGTGTTCCAGTGGGGTATGAACTCTCCTGCATTCTGCATGCCCCGCTCGATATCCTGATCGTCCGGAAACTCGGCGTCCCTGGTCATGAAGAGCTGGCCATGGGGGCGATTGCCACGGGTGGGGTACACATCCTGAACGAAAACGTTGTCTCGGCCCTTGGAATCGATCGCCAGGCGATTGCTACGGTCGAAAAACGGGAACTCGAAGAACTCGCACGACGTGAAAAAACATACAGGGGCAACCGTTCCCCTCTAGATGTGGCAGGAAAGACAGTGATCCTCGTAGACGATGGTATCGCGACAGGATCCACCATTCTGGCCGCGATCGAGGCCGTGCGTCGACGCGGCGCCTCCCGGATCGTCTTG
>RFPR01000160.1 GCA_009928265.1 Pseudomonadota bacterium
TTCCGCCGCCTAGGATCTTATTTCTTTCACGGGGGTATAGCTCAGCGGTTAGAGCAGCCGGCTCATAACTGGTTGGTCCCTGGTTCAAATCCAGGTGCCCCTAAGGAACCTCACACCAGCACTTGAGCCGATGAGCCGACACGGACGAAAACGCCCCTTTCCGACCGCTTTCTGGATCAGCATGTTGGCAGTTGCGGTTCTTTTGTTGGGGCTGGGCGGACTCTTTAGCAGCTGGAAAAGCCGGCGGCTTGCGGAGTTGGAGGCCGGTTCCGGAACCACACTTCTCTCACAGGGCGTGATGGAATTTGCCGAACGAGGAGACGGGCCCGCCGTGGTGGTCATTCACGGTTCCCCGGGTGGCTATGATCAAGGCCTAGTCTACGGGAAGGAGCTGATCCGCCGTGGATTCCGCGTTCTTTCCGTGTCTCGTCCGGGATACCTACGGACCCCCTTGGCCACGGGAGCCACGTTCGCGGAACAGGCAGACGCGATTTCGGAACTGCTCACGCAGCGCGGCATCATGGTTTGCAGCGTGATGGGTATCTCGGAGGGGAGTGACTGTGCCTTGCAACTCGCCTCACGTCATCCGGAACAAGTCTCTTCATTGATTCTGCTTTCCCCTCCCGGCGAGAGCCTTGGCTTCTCCCCGATCGCATCAATCGGATACCGGCTTTTTCACGACCTCACGGGGGATGTCGGATGCTGGTTGCTTTCCCTGCGTGCCGCATGGAGCCCCCGCAAACTCTTTGCCGAGATGATGGGAATCGCTTCCTCTCTTCGCCCCAGCGGACGGGAGGCGATCGCTTCTTTCGTCATGAGGGACCCCGATCAGCAGGCATTCTTGAAGCAACTGGCCCTGAGCGTGACCCCCCTCTCACCCAGAGAACACGGAATCATCAATGACAATGCGGAGTTGAAGGACATTCCCCCTGCGTTATCACTCAGGATCCGCTGCCCCCTGCTGGCGCTGACAGGGGAGCATGCGACGGCCACCCCTTATGAGACGCTTCGAAAACGATTCTCCTCAATTCCGGGTAGTCGTCTGGAAGTGATCCCCGAAGTCGGTCACATTCTGCCAGTAGGCCCTCAGTTCTCCCGTTCCTGGGACGGGATCGCCTCGTTCTTGAAAGCCCCTCCTCTTGCCGATCGGACCCGCTGAAGTTGACGCTAGGACAAGAAGGCGTTGGACGCAGCGCCCTCTTCATGATTGAATCAAAGGCCGTGAGCACGACTACCGTTTTCGAGGCCCCCGACGCTTTGGGCCGTACCCAGCAGATTCTGAAAGATCCCGCTAACGCGGCCCATGTTCCAGCCAGCGAACTGCTCGGCGAGACGATGTCTCTGAACTTCGGCCCTTCGCACCCCTCGACCCACGGAGTATTCCGTATCGTGCTCGACCTCGATGGCGAATTAATCGTGAAGGCCAAACCAGAGGTTGGCTACCTGCACCGCGGCGACGAGAAGATCGCCGAGAACATGCAGTACAACCAGTTCGTGCCCTACACGGACCGCCTCGACTACCTCGCCCCTCTGGCCAACAACGTCGCCTACGCTTGTGCCGTCGAGAAACTCATGGGCTGGGAACTTCCCGCCCGCGGCAAGGCCATCCGCGTCATCTGCTGCGAGCTGGCCCGCATCTCCGCGCACCTCCTCGGCCTGGGAGCCAGCTCCATGGACATCGGTGCGATCTCCGTCTTCCTCTTCACATTCACCGAGCGCGAGAAGATCTACAACCTGTGCGAACTACTCACCGGGGCCCGCTTCACCACGAGCTATACCCGCGTCGGAGGCCAGATCCGCGACCTGCCCGAGAAGTTTCCCGACCAACTCTACGCCTTCCTCGATAGCTTTCCGCGCGCACTCGACGAGATCACGAGTCTGCTGACCCGCAACCCGATCTTCATCGATCGAACGAAGAATGTCGGTGTCATTTCAAAGGAAGACGCCATCGCCTACGGACTGACCGGACCCATGCTCCGGGGCTCTGGTGTCGAATACGACGTCCGCAAGGCCCGTCCTTACCTCGACTACGAGAAATACGATTTCGACATTCCGGTCGGCTCCGTCGGTGACTGCTTTGACCGTTACCTGGTGCGCATCGAGGAGATGCGCCAAAGCCTCAAGATCCTGCGTCAGGCGATCGACACCATTCCAGGTGGCCCGGTGAATATCGTCGACGGAAAGAGTACCCTCCCCGTGAAGGAGGAAGTTCTCCAGAAGATGGAGCAACTCATCCACCATTTCATCATCACAACCGAGGGAATCGATGCCCCGGCCGGCGAAGTCTATTTCGGTGCGGAAAACCCAAAGGGCGAGCTTGGCTTTTACATTCACAGCCTAGGAGGAGGTCCCAACCGCCTGCACATCCGCGCCCCTTCTTTTGTTAATCTCAGTATCATCCCGAAGCTCCTCCCCGGTCACATGGTCGGTGACGTTGTCACGATCCTAGGATCGGTCGACATGGTCTTCGGCGAATGCGACCGGTAGTGGCTTTTGGCGCGGAGCGGCGTTGACCTGCAGTCGCCGTAGGTCTCGGCTACGGCGTCGCTCGCGCGCCTAGTTCTCCATCCCGATTCCGTGCAGCAAGGCCATGAGTGTCTCTTATGGCAAGACACCATAGTCGACACCTTCAACAGACTAACGATCTCCTACTCTACGCCTCTGCGGGAATTTCTTGATCCCTGACAACAAAAAAGCCGCCATTCCAATAAGGAAAGGCGGCTTTGATGTGAAAGGTTTTTCTTAGGCGAAGAAGCTCTGGATCCAGCGGACGATAGCCGTGGTCTCGTGGCCGTTCACCGCGATGAGTGGAGCGATCGTGAGGCCCACGAGCGAGGAGAGCTTGATGAGGATGTTCATCGAGGGACCGGAAGTGTCCTTGAACGGATCACCCACGGTGTCACCAACGACTGCGGCCTTATGAGGCTCGGACTTCTTGTAGAAGATCTCCTTCTTGCCGTTGACCTCGATCTCGGCACCGGCCTCGAAGGACTTCTTGGCGTTGTCCCAGGCTCCACCGGCATTGTTCTGGAAGATTGCCCAGAGGACACCGCTGACGGTAACACCGGCCATATAGGCTCCGAGGGCCTCGGGGCCCATGAAGAGACCGATGAGGACTGGAGTGACCAGCGTGATGATACCCGGGGCAAGCATTTCGCGGAGGGCCGCCTTGGTGGAGATCTCGACGCACTTGCCATACTCGGGCTTGCCGGTTCCCTCGAGGATGCCAGGGATCTCGCGGAACTGGCGGCGCACCTCATTGACCATATCCATGGCGGCCTTGCCGACGCTGTTCATGGCGAGCGCGGAGAAGACGACGGGAATCATGCCGCCGATGAAGAGGGCGGCGAGAACCTTGGCGTCAAAGATGTTGATGCCCTGGATGCCGGTGAGAGTGACGTAGGCGGCGAACAATGCCAGTGCGGTGAGGGCTGCCGAGGCAATCGCAAAGCCCTTGCCAACTGCGGCTGTGGTGTTGCCCACCGAGTCGAGAATGTCGGTCTTCTCGCGAACCTCCTTGGGCAACTCGCTCATCTCGGCGATACCGCCTGCGTTATCGGCAATCGGTCCAAAGGCATCGATCGCAAGCTGCATGGCGGTCGTGGCCATCATGGCGGAGGCGGCAATGCCGACTCCGTAGAAGCCGGCCAGTGTATAGGAGCCCCAGATGGCGGCGGCGAAGATGAGCACCGGGTAGGCAGTCGAGTACATACCCGTGCCAAGTCCAGCGATGATGTTGGTGGCGGTGCCGGTCGCCGACTTCTGCACGATACCGGCGACGGGCTTGCCGCCAAGGCCGGTGAAGTGCTCGGTGATGAAGGAGATCAGGTAACCGACCGCCATGCCGATGCAGACGGACCAGAAGACGTTCGTCGAACTGGTGGTGATCTCGTTGAATTTACCAGCGTTGAAGACGCTCATCTTGATCGAGGCGGGGAGCATCGCCTTGATCAGGAAATAGGAGCCGACGATGGCAAGCAGCATGGAAAGGTTGTTCCCCTTGTTCAGGGCGCCTTGCACGGCGGCGGTGCTGTTACCGGCCTTTTCGGGAATACTCACGAACCAGGTGCCGACAATCGAGGCCAGGATACCGATGCCGGCAATGGCCATAGGAAGGACGATGGGGCCGATCCCGCCGAAGGCATCGGCAATCGCGCCTCCGTTGTCGCGGATGATGTAGTTACCGAGCACCATGGAGGCGAGCACGGTGGCCACGTAGGAACCGAAGAGATCGGCACCCATGCCGGCCACGTCGCCGACG
>RFPR01000017.1 GCA_009928265.1 Pseudomonadota bacterium
CGCCGGAGATGGACAACCCAACAACAACCCACTAGAAACCAAAACAACCCTCAAAGACTAACTCTCATGTGGTCCAACTTCCCGAGTCCCGTCAGTGGCGGGTGTGCTCTCCAAGGAGCCTGGGTTTAAGCATCTTCAGATTGTCGTCTTTGGGTCTTCCCCACTTCAGATGGGTGTTTCCAATGCCATCTGAGCGGAGATCTGGATATTGCGTCCGATGAGAGCATCGAGGGAGTGCTGAAGGACGCTGGTCTTACCAAGGGCTTGAGTTCGCCGTATGTGGAAGTTTGTCCGCTGGGGACATTCCGTACAGCCCTCGATTGGCGTACGCGCGCGCATGTCGAGCGTCTTGAGGCTCTGGAGGTGCTTTTCCCTCATCCGATCGATATCCTTGTTTCCAAGATCAGCCGTGGTGAGGAGAAGGACTTTGAGGCATTCGAGGAGGTGATTGAGCGAACGGGCCATCCCACCGAGGAGGAGTTGGTGGATTCGCTGATCCGTGCAGTGCATCTCTACAAGCCGGCGTATGACGAGTCGGCTCCCGGTGATCCGATCACGAACACCCGGTTGCTGTGGCAGCGTCTTTACGGACGGGACATCGATGTTAGGAGGGAAATCATTTCCGCCTCACGGTGAGAAAGCTCCTAGCTTTGACTTAAAGTTCAGCGATCTCTGCGAGCCTATGCGAGATGTGAATGACCAAGCTGCTTTTGCATCTATTGGTCACCAAAGAGGCGCATGTCTTCCTCATCCTCGTTGATCCAGTTTTGGATTTGCTCTGTGGAGAATATCCGCGGCTGGGGGATAGCAGGGCCCTTGGCACGAAGACGTTCCATCAAAAAGAGCAGGAGTTCGCGTTGCTGGGGCTCGGGTAGAGTCTCAGCTGCGTTCTCGATTTCGAGGAGCGTCGTCATGAATGAATCCTGAATGCGAGAGGTCTAGCAAATCAATTGTCCTAGGTGGAAGCGGTGGTCAGGCTAACGGCTATTTTACTGTTAAGCGGGGGCTTCCCCTCCTCGGGTTGACACCCGGATCACGTGCCGTATCCTTGTAATCCATGGATTACTCCAAGATCATCACGATCGAAGCCGGAAAGCGTAGTGGTAAGCCGTGCATCCGAGGAATGAGGATCACGGTTTCTGACATCCTCTCTTATTTGGCCTCGGGCATGACCGAGGAGGAGATCGTGAAGGATTTTCCCGAACTGACCCGAGAGGACATCAAGGCTAGCTTGGCATTCGCCGCGGACCGTGAAGGTCATCTCATGGCGGTCCATGCATGAAGCTGTTGCTGGACCAGAATCTCTCCCGAAGGATTCCAGGATTAATCGGGGATCTGTTTCCAGGATCCGATCATGTCGTGAGTCATGGATTGGATCGTGTGTCTGACGAGGAAGTCTGGAATTTCGCTGCCATAGAAGGCTTTGCGATTGTTTCCAAGGATTCCGATTTTCATCAGATGAGTCTAGTGAGGGGCTTTCCTCCCAAAGTCGTTTTCCTCAAGATTGGTAATTGCCCCACAGATCTTATTGTTTCGGTGATCCGGAAGCATGAAAGCGATTTCAAGGAATTTGACGCCGATGGGTCTGCATCTCTTCTGATTGTCGAGTTGTAGACATGCCTGCTCGAGGCAGGAGGACGGTTACAGAGCAGATTGCAAAAAACGTCGGGCGTTGAAGACGCCTCCTAATACTGCATGGCGGCCTTCTGCATGGCCGTCGCGATCCGGTTACGGAGGGCTACTGGAGCGAGGACCTTCGCCCTCGGTCCCCATCCCATGATCCAGGCCTCCAGGTCTGGGGCGAGGCCGACATTCATGGTCAACTCTGCAGAATCGTCCTTGCGGAAGGTCATCTTCTGGGAGGGATGCCATTTCCGCTCGGCGGTGAGGGAAGCGGCAAGGGGATCAAGGAGGATGCGGACCTGCTGGGCATTGTGAGTCTCAAAAGCCGAGAAGCTATCGCTGAGCATATCGTCGAGGGAGAAGTCCTTCGGACGGGTGAAGCGCCGATTCAGATTGGTGGGGGAGGCTATGCGGGCCAGCGCGAAGGTGCGCAGGGCATTGCGCCCGAGATCGAGGCCGATGAGATACCAGATCCCCCCGATGCAACCGAGGTGGTAGGGCTGAACGCGCCGTGTGGCCCCCGCCCCATCTCCGGGCTTGCGATAACGAAACTCGATCTCCTGCGACTTCATGAGGGCATTGGAGAGGGTCTGGAAGCATTCGAGGTCCTCGGCGGGAGGTCCGGGTGGTCGGAAGGAGACTGCCTCGCTGAGGTCCTTGAGGGAGATTTCCGACTTGGAAGGGAGGCTCTCGATAAGGCGGGTGAAGGCGTTGCGGAGTGATTTCTCAAAGGGGGTGCCGCGGTATTGCTCTGCGGCCCGCTGGGCGACGAGCAGAGCGATGACCTCTCCCTCCTGGAGTGCCATGGCGGGAAGGTTCTTCACCTCACGGGTGTAGAGGTAGCCATGGCGGACATTATCGTATTCGATCGGCAGTTGGAGTTGGTCGCGCATGAAGTCGATGTCGCGCTGGACGGTCTTGGAAGAGACCTCGAGATCATCGGAGAGAGCCTGGCAGTTTGGGTACCCACCCTCCTTGAGACGCTCATGGATCTGCATGATCCGGAACATCGGCAGACGGGCTGCACGGCCGTGGCTGGGAGCGGCTTTAGTGGTCTTGGCAGGACGGACTGAACGCTTGGAGGAAATGCGGGGCATGGACACGTTATGTCCTGCTTCCGGTGCACTCTCAAGAAGGTTCGGATGGGGTGGGACGCTCTGTGTCCTCCCCGACATGGCAGGATCACCGGAATGGACCCCATCACCACAATTTCGATCCCTCCGGAAACCCTTGAACTCTTGCAGGCCACAGCCCTTGCCAATCAATGCACCCCTGAGGAAATCATCCACGCAGCCATCGAGGCTTTTCTAGACAGCGACAAGGAACCGGAATCCGGGCCTTTCGAATCGTGAGGCCCACCCGTGAAGAGCTCCAAATCATGAAGGATCAAGGGGGTCTCTTGACGGGAGGGTAGTGCCTCCGTAGGTTTTCCCTATGGGAGTTGCTGTCCAAAAATTAAGGACCCAGAGTCGGAAGCCCGTAAGCTGGACCGGGTGCTGAAGGCTGTTGGGCAATCACTCCGTCTCAGCGTTCAGCGCCCTGGCAAATCAGGCATGACGTTCAGCAAGTTAAAAGCCAAGGCTGGTAAAAAAGCCCGATAGGGTGGCGTGTTGAGACAATTTGCCCGTTGAATCCCGATCTTTATCGGCTTATTGGTTAGCTCATGAAAGCGACTGGGTTTACTTACTGGAAGTCAGATGATCATTGGGTTGGTTATCTCGATGAATACCCAGACTACATGACCCAAGGTGAGAGTCTTGAGGATCTCAAGGAGCATCTCTCGGATCTCTACAAAGACCTTACTTCGGGAGAGATTCCCAATATTCGGCATCACGCAGAACTGGAACTCGCGTGAAGCGTCGGGATCTTGTTCGTGCCGTTGAAAAGGCAGGAGCGGTATTTATCCGTCACGGAGGGAAACACGATTGGTACCAGAACCCGGAAACGGGAATCAGTCAGCCAATACCTCGGCATACAGAGATCAATGAATTCCTAGCTCGAAGCATCCTTCGCAAGCTTTCGCAAGATAGTAACAGATAGAAGAAAATGCTCGAAGTGACGGATATTTCTTTTCTGCTGCCTCCACTAACAGCCTAAAAAACTTTAGTCTATAACCCTATCCGAAGGGGGTAGGACGCTCTATGACCAGGTTGCCCTGATAGGGTCGGGAACCTAGTCTTCAAGTCACATGACCAACCCCAACGTCATCTTCCTCGATCAGCTAGGCTCCCTCGCGGAGCAGGTGGCAGGAGTGCTGCTGGAGGGGTTGGAAGGTCATCCCTATGACCTGACCTCGACGGAGGTCTGGGTGCCGACCGCGGGTGCTGCACGCAGGATCAGGCACAAGCTCGCGGAACTTTCCGCAAAGCGCGGAGGAGGGGTGCTCTCTCCGAAGTTTTCAAAGCCGATGGCGGCGCTCCTTCCGCGTTCGGGCAAAGGCGGAGTGATTGCGAGCCGTGTTGATAGGGAGGCTGCCTGGGGACTGGTGCTTCGAGATGTCGACAAGTCGACGGTTGCCACGCTTTTTCCAAGTCCCGAGGTGCTCGAGGGTGAGCAGTTCCTGGTAGGCGCTGGGGCAATGATGTGCGAACTCTGCGACCGTCTCGCGGAGGGGGGCAAGACGCCACTTCATCCGAAGATCATCGAGGTGTGTTCCGATGATGTGGGCCGCTGGCAGGAAATGGATCCCCTTTACAGATCCTATCTCTCGGTTCTCTCCCGACACGGGCTCCAGGATCCCAATGAACTCAAGATCCGCGGCGAGGAGGGAAGCCTTCCCTCAATGAAGCGTCTCTTCATTGCGTGCGTTCCCGATCTGCAGAGTGTTACGGAGAAGCGGGCGGCGCGGCTCATGGAGCAGGGTGTGGAAGTCTGCGTGCTCGTCTGGAAGCCGCGCCCGATGGATGGGCAGTTCGACCCATGGGGACGTCCCAAGACGGGGTATTGGATCGATGCATTGATCCCGCTGCAACCCGATCATATCCAGATGGCAAAGGACCCGGCAGACGAGGCGGCAGGAGCCGTTGAATTTCTGGCGGGTGCGGGCGGAAGCCACGCGATCGTTCTTGGTGACCCGAAGCTCTCGGCAACGTTCCAAGCAGAAATCCTCCGACGTGGCGGCAGTCCGTTCCTTCCTGAAGGAAAGCCTCTTGCCCGGACCGAGGCCGCGGTTGTGGCGGCCGAGTGGATCAAATTCAGGGCGGATCAGTCTCTGCGTACGCTGCGTCGTCTGCTGGAGTTGCCCGGTTTTTCTGCATGGATCGGTGCGCAATGCGGGCTCTCTCTCCATGAGTTGCTCGCTTGTTGCGATTACCTGACGATCGATCTTCTTGCCGAGAGCCTCTCTCAGGCGGAGGCATTCCTTGTTGGTACTTCCCGTGCCAAGGAGACCCGTTTTCTTGGCATTCTCTCCGCATCACTTGCGCTCGGGGCTGCAGAACTGGTGAAGGAGATATGGGCCGGCAAGGCCGATCTGGTCGAGGATGTGCTCGATGCCTGTGCTGAAGTGAAGGCCTCTCCCGTGGCAAGAACCTGGCCCGAGGCGGTCGATCCGCTTCTGCTACGGTCCTTTTCGCGGCGAAGCGTCTACGGGTCCTCCAAACCTACGGACACCGATCTTGCCGGATGGTTGGAGGCCCCATGGTGTGATGCGCAACGATTGGCCGTCTGCGGATGCGTGGAGGGTAGCCTTCCCTCCTCGCTGGACGGGCATCCCTTCCTTCCCGACGCGGTGCGTGGATCACTCGGCATCGCCGACAACTCCTCCTTGCGTGCACGTGACCATTACCTGCTCGCCTGCCTGATCCATTCTCAGGAGGCCCGTCCCCATGGGAAGATCCTCTGTAGCTTTTCCAAGTTCGGTCCGGACGGCAGTCCCTCGACTCCGTCGGGTCTTCTGATGCGCTGTCCAAGTGAGCAATTGCCGGAGAGGGTGATCCGTCTTTTCCAGAAATCTGCCTCCGGTGTGGCCCGACCCAAACGAAAGCCCGAATGGAGGTGGTCCCTGCCTCAGGTAGCACAGCATGGAGAACCGCGAATCAGTCCGACCGATTTCAAGAAGTACCTGGAGTGCCCGTTCCGGTTTTACCTGAGCCGCCGTCTTGGTCTTGAGACCCATGATCAGGGGGCCAGGGAAATGCATCCCGGGCAATTTGGAGAACTGATTCACGGAGCGCTTCAGCGCTTTGCCGAGCATTCGCGTGATGAAACCGACCGGAACAAGATTTCCAAGGCGGTCCTGGGCCACCTGGAGGATCTGACCATGGAGATGTTCGGTTCTGATCCTTCGCCCGCGGTCAGGGTTCAGATTCAGGCTGCCAAAATCAGGCTCCAATCGTTTGCACGGGTCCAGCACGGACTCAGGAACGATGGATGGAAGATCATTGCTTGGGAAAAGAAGATCGAGGCCGGAGCTTTGGGTTCCTCGCTGATCGGGGGACTACCTCTCTCGGGAAAGATCGACCGTATCGACGAGCATGATGAGAAGGGGTTGCGCGTGATCGACTACAAGACGCAGGGAAAGCTGATCACCCCCCAAAAGGCACACTTTGCCAGCCGCAGTTTTCTGGAGCAGGCCCGCGTGCCCGGAGAGGGCAGGGCGCTATACTGGAAGGATCTTCAGTTGCCCATCTACCGAATGATCGTGGAAGCATTGAACCCGGGACGACCCATTGAAGCGGCCTATCTGGCGCTCACTGCAGACCCGCAGGAGAGTCGCATCGTTTCGTTACCTCTTAACGAGGGCCTCATGGAATCCGCCCAACGCTGCGCCGAGGAGGTGGGTTCAAGAGTACGGAGGGGTGTTTTCTGGCCGCCGCAATCTCTTCCCAGCAATGCGCGGGATCCATACGACATGCTTTTCAAGGACGGTACATTCGAGCAGTGCATCGATGAAGCAACAATCGCCTTCCTGAAAGGCGTGGAGGACACGCTCCCATGAAAGACGCGATCGGAAATGTGATGCTGGTGGCCAATGCCGGCAGCGGAAAGACCTACGAACTGACCACACGCATGGTGAGGTTGCTGGCGCTGGGTGAGGATCCACGCAAGATCGCCGCACTGACATTTACGAAGAAGGCTGCCGGTGAGTTTCTTGACGAGGTGTTCCTGAGGTTGGCGGAAGCGGCTCTTGAGGAGGAAAAGCTGCTCAAGCTTTCCCAGGACATCGGCCAGTCAATCAGCCGTGAGCAGTGCCTCGAGTTGCTCGACAAGTTGGCCTGCCAGTGCGGGTCCCTCAACATGGGAACCATCGATAGCCTTTTTGCGAGGATCGCGAGGTCTTTCCCTCTGGAGTCTGGCCTCGCCGGAGACTTCAGCATGCTTGGGGAATCGGACCTCTATACAGCAAGGACCGAGGCCCTCGCAGCGATCTTTCGGGAAGGACTTCAAAACGATGAGGACGCGGAGTCGTTCATCGACCTCATTCGCCGCATCTCGCGCAAGGAGGGTGAAAGGGAAATCTTCGGCACGTTGCTTCGTTCGGTGGAGAGCTTCCACGAGACCTATCTGCGCACTCCGGACGATGTTTCCTGGGGTGATCCAAAGACTATCTGGCCCGGGGGTTTTCCTCTGGAGAACGTGAAGGATGCGATTTCAGCGGCAGATCAATTTGAAAGAGAGGTCCGCAAGGAACATCCCGATCTCGGCAAAAAGGCCTCCGACACGCTTTCAAAGAAGATGGCCGAGATCAAAGAGCATATCCCGGGAACGGAGTGGAGTGGGCCCCTTGCCACCTTCATCAAGGCAAAGCTCTGTGGTGAACTTGAAATAGACTCCAACGGAAGTCGCTGTTTTGTGCTAGGAGCCTCGGGTGCCGCCAATAAGGTCCACATGAGGGGAGGAGTGGAGGCTGCTCGGGACGAACTTAGGGCCTCCCTGCTCAAACCGATCTTTGAAAAACTTCTGCGGCGCAGTGCGGCACTGCACCGATTCATGGCCAAGTTCGAGGAATGTTACGGTGCCCGAACACGGAAGGCCGGGCGGCTTACCTTTTCCGACATCACTGATCTGCTGGCTTCCCACGTCGAGAAGATCGATTGGAGGGCAAGTGTAGGCTATCGACTCGATTCCAGATTCGATCACTGGCTCTTGGACGAGTTTCAGGACACTAGTCGCAGTCAGTGGAAGATCCTTCACTCTTTGATCGATGAGGCCGTGCAGGACGAGAGCGGTCGACGATCTCTCTTTTACGTAGGGGACACGAAACAAGCAATTTACTCATGGCGAGGCGGGGATCCGCGCCTCTTCTTCGAGATTGAAAAAGAGTACAACGCCGGCGGCGCCAAGGTGATCGGGAGGGAGGAACTCAATATCTCCCGCCGATCAACCAAGCCTGTGGTGGATTTCATCAACAAGGTTTTCGAGGATCTGAGTTCGGTGTCCCATGAAATGGGCTACTCCGCGACCCTTTTGAAGGAATGGAAGGAGGCCTGGGCCGAGCATGTGGTCTGGGATGAAAACGAAAAAAAGAAAGGTTACGTGTTCTGGGAGAGGTTGGAGTCCTCCGACGATGCGGAGGAGAGTTCTTCTCAGGATCTCAAGATTCTCGAAATTCTTCGGAAGGTGGAGCCTTGGAACCGTGGTTGGAGTTGCGCTGTGCTCAAGACCAAGAACAGTCATGCAGCCGCCTTGGCCTCTCTCCTTCAGTCAGAGGGTATTCCGGTGGCCGTGGAGGGAAAGTCCAACCCCTGCACCGATAATGCCCTCGGAATCGCGCTGCTGGCAGCCTTCCGTCTTGTGGCTTCCCCCGAAGACAAATTTTCCAAAACTCTGATCGAGTCCTCACCCCTTGGAAGTCTCGTTTTCAATGATGGTTTAGAGAGCTTCCGTGAGAATGCCCTCTCCTTGATTGCTGACGAGGGGTACGAGGCTCTCATCCGTGAATGGACAAAGGACCTTACTCTTCCTCCTTTCCTTGATTCACGGCTCGGGGATTTTCTGGCGGCCGCGGCGGACTATGACACGGTCTCAACTGGTTCGATCTGGGACTTTGTTTCCCACATCGAGAGCCACAGTCAGCAGGAACAGGAATCCTCGGGCGTCGTCCGTATCATGACAGTGCACCAGTCAAAGGGGCTCACCTTTGATATGTCCATTGTCTCTGGCCTTGATGGTAAAGCGGGTCAATCCACAGAGAAACTCTACCTCGGCGGAAACAATCGTTCACATCGTGATTGGGGGTGCCTGATGCCTTCAAAGGATATCGCGGAATCGGATCCAGTGATGGCGGAGGCACGCAATGCGCTCAAGAAAGAGGAGCATTACGGGACACTCTGTGCATCGTATGTCGCTGTCACTAGGTCACGTCGTGCCCTTTATATTGTTACTGACAAACTGCCGGACGATTCCGAGGCCAAGCACTTTGGAAGACTCTTGGAACTCTCCCTTGCTCCCGGAAGTCTGGTGTATGAGAAGGGAGACGAAGATTGGTTCCTAGAGAAGAAAAGTTCGAATAGGAAAGCCGATCAAATTGGTTCCACAACGAATGAACCAGAACCCGTTTTCCTTGTGCCCTGCACGGCGGGAACTCCGTACGCTCTCTCACCGTCCTCCCTCGCCAAGAAATCCGCTTCCTCAGCCCAATCACCGGAGGGTGCAGTCCGAGCGGCCTTCTCCACGGATGCAGCCGATCTTGGAACCGAGATCCACGAGGTTCTCTCCCGGATCGATTGGGACATCAATCAGCCTGATCTGAGCAAGTGCTCCCCGTCGGCCCGTGAGTTGCTGGAACCCTTCCTGCGATCGGAGCAGGCTAGGGAGGTCTTCACCAGGCCCGGCGAGGAATGGACCAACTGGAACGAGAAGCCGTTCGACCTGATGATCGATGGCCAGTGGGTGAGCGGATGCTTTGACCGGGTTCATATCTGGCACGAGGGAGGTCGTCCCGTGGAAGCACTGATCTACGATTACAAGACGAACCGATCGACCGCTGAAGCAATAGCCCGCGAATACCAACCTCAGATGGATCAGTACTGCAAGGCGGCCTCCATCCTGCTTGGGATCGGAATCGACAAGGTCAGGGCCCGTACGGTTCCCGTCCGGTTATCTAACGGAGCCAACTGAAGAGTTCCCTTACTGGGATTCCACCTTCCTGCGATTCTGCTCGTAGGCGCTTTTGACGGCGCCGTACTTGTCGATCGATGTCTTGGTCATCGTCTCGTAGGTGTCGATCTTGTCGGAGGTATTGCCAACGGTCTGTGGCGCGGAGAGAGCGATTGTGGCGGGTCCGGTGATGCCGCCGACTATCCCGTAGGTGAACCAGGAGGCGGGGTTGAGGGCGACGTCCCCGGCAAATCCAACGGTGTCGCGCACGCTTTTGGGGCCGATCACGGGCCACACGATGTAGCAGCCTGCAGGGATGCCCCACTTGGCAAAGGTGGCTGAGGTGTCGGTCGGCTTAACATCGGCAAGGGAAGGGTACTTGTTGGAGACCTTGAACAGACCGCCGACCCCGACCGTGGAGTTGAGAAGGAACTTTTCGGTTTCCAGGCCTGCCTCCTTCGGCTTCCACTGGAGAAGGTTATTCACGAAGCGAACAGGGTATTCGATGTTGTTGACGGCATTGGCGATACCCGTGCGCACGGGGGTCGGAAACACGAACTTGTAGGCTTTGTTGAGGGGGTTGAAGCCGTAGTGGTAGAGCTGGTGGTTGAACCAGAACACGCCCCGGTTGACGGGCTGGATCGGGTCGGCGATACGCGCCCGGTTCTTGTATTCATTTTCCCAAGGATCATCGGATCCTTCCGCGGTTGGCTGGGTCGAGGATTTCGCGACCTTGGCGTGTCTCAATGGCTTGATCACGGTTACCGGAGCCGGCGGGTCGGCGTGGGTGGTAAGCTTGGCGACCGGTGCTTTGACTTTCGGAGGAGTCGGCTTTTGGGGAGCAACCTCTGATGCAAGGTAGACGGTCTGGCCGGAGGTTTTCTCGGGCTTGTTAATTGGAATAATTTTTCCCTGACGGACCACCGAGAAGGTCGGTTCATCTGCTGCCAGTTGCCCGGCAATCATGAGGCTGAGCGAGGAGATGGCAGCCAGGGAGTAAAGCCGGAGGCCGGTGGTGGTCTGGGTGTTCATTTTGAATCGGCCACGGAGCGTTGCAGGGACTTGATGACTCCGGCGGCTCCTTGCTGGGCAAAGGTTTCATCTAACTGGGAGCGGTAGTTGGCCACAAGACTCACTCCCTCGATCACCACGTCACTGATGGTCCAGTTGCCCGATTGATCCTCCATGCGGTAGACGACGTCGTAGCGGTTGCCGCGGTAGAGGGAAGTGGTCGAGATCTCGACACGTCCGGGAGAAGGCGTGGCGCAGGTCTTATACTCAACGGAGGGGCTTTCGCCAGGAGTGAACTTTGCGGTGTAGGTGCGGAGGATCAGGGTGGTGAAGAGGTGCACGGCCTCCTTCTGCTGGTCTGGGGTGAACTGCCTCCATCCTGGGCCTACGGCCCTGCGGGTCATGGTCTCGAAGTTGAGGATGTTTGCCAGGACGGGCTTCACCGCAGTGATCAGGGCGGTCCGGTCCTTGGCCTCCTTGGCGATCGTGACGACCTGATTGACCGAGGCCTTGAGTCGGGTTTCGGGAGCCGAGTCGGCAGCCCGTAGGCTACCCGAGAGAGTCAGGGCTAAGAGTGGGATCAGGAATCGGGCGATCATCGGGATGTATCTCCGCCTTTCTCTTGGGTCTCCTTCTTTTTGTCAACAGATCCGAAGGCCATCTTTCCAATCAATGATTCCAGATCGACCGCCGACTCTGTCAGCGTGATGCGTTCCCCTGGTTTCAGGGAAGTTTCCTCCGCTCCGGGGGAGAGGGCGATGAACTTGTCCCCGATCAGGCCGGAGGTCTTCACAGAGGCCATGGAGTCAGAGGGGAGTTTCAGCGCGGAGGTGATCCTCAGAGTCAGGATGGCGCTGTAGTCGGAGGGATCCATCCGGACTGCCTCAACTCGTCCGACGGTCACGCCCGAGAGGAGAACGCTGCACCCAGGATGGATCCCGCCGGCATTGGCGAAGCGGCTTTCCACCGTGTAGGTGTTCCCACCGATCAGTGATCCGGTACCCAGTTTGATGGTCAGGTAGGCGAAGGCGGCAAGTCCGAGGAGGACAAAGAGGCCCGTCAGGAGTTCAAGTTTACTGTGTTTCATGGGATGGCGTCGGTTGCGGAAGGGGTTGATGAGAAGGAGAGGGGGTCCAGTCTGATGGCGTCAATGGTCTCCGCGAGGGCCTTGTCGCTGTCCCGGAAGCCGGTGACGATCGGATGATCCGAGGAGGAAAACTCGGAGGGTGTCCCCTCAAAGCAGATCGTCCCGCGCTCGAGAAGGGCGACCCGGTCACTCGCCACCAAGGCCTCGGGCACATCATGGGTGACCACGAGCGCAGTGAATCCGAACATCCTCCTGTACTTGGCGATCATGGCGAAGACTCCGTTGCGGCGCAGAGGATCGAGTCCTGCGGTCGGTTCGTCGAAGATGACCAGTTCGGGGCGCGTCACGATCGCACGGGCCAGGGCGAGGCGCTTTTGCATCCCTCCGGAGAGTTCCCCCGGATGAAGTTCGGCAAACTCATGCATCTCCAGCTGCCTGAGGGCCTCCATGCTTCGATCGCGTATTTCCGCATCATTCAGCAAGGTTGTCTGCTCCAGGGGCAGGGCAACATTTTCGAGGGCGGTCAACGAGTCAAGGAGGGCATTGGCCTGAAATAGGAAACTGCATCGTTTCCGGAACTCGGCCCTGACTTCGGGATCGCTGCCGCGGCCCATAGAACGTCCATCGAAGGTGATCCTTCCCTCCTCGGGCTGCAGGATATTGGCGAGGCATTTGAGGAAAACCGATTTGCCGGCACCGCTAGGGCCCAGCACGGTGAAGACGCTACCGCGTGGCACGGCGAGATCGATTCCCCGGAGCACGGGGCGTCCGTTGAAGCTTTTTTTCAACCCCTCCACCCGAAGGGCATGTTCGACGAGGGAGTCGGGGTTCATCGGACAAAAAAGGAACTGACCGCGTAATCGACCACCAGGATCAGGATGCTAGAGAGTACAACGGCCCTGGTCGTCGCGGCGCTCACGGCGCGAGCGCCTGTGACCGATCGATTGCGGTCTGCATGAAATCCCTGGTAAGCGCAGAGGGAAATCGAGAGCAGGCCGAAGAGGATCGCCTTGATGAAGCACTCGCGGAGATCGCGTCCCTCCACGGCCCGCTCCACGGACGACCAGTAGACGCCGGAGTCGACCCCCAGCAGCACAGAGCCCGAGAGGGCGCCGCCCCACAGACCAACCACTACGAAAAGGGCCGTCTGCGCGGGAAAGGTGAAGACCGAGGCGATGAGGCGCGGGGAGACAAGATACCCTCGACTCTCGATGCCCATGGTCTCGAGCGCCACGATCTGCTCGGTCTGGCGCTGCATACCGAGTTCCGCGGCAAGAGCCGATCCCGCCTGACCGACGAGCATGAGGGAGGCGAGCACCGGAGCCATCTCGCGGATGAGGCTGAGTGATACCAGTGCGCCCAACAGTCCCGAGGAGCCGAAGCGGTTGAGCACATGGTAGCCCTGCAGTCCGAGGACGAGCCCTGTGAAGATCCCCACGATCAAGATCACCGGGAGGCAGACGGTACCCTGCTCATGGAGGGACCTCACGATGCGGCGGAAAAGCTTTCTCGAACCAAGTGCGGACAGAAAAGAGTTCGCGGTAAAGAGAGCAAAATCGCCCAGTCCTGAGATTACTTCCAGAGTTTGGCGGCCTATCAGCCCTATCAGCGATACCATCCTGTGATTCTTGGCAGGATGAGGGGGCGGAGACAATCCCTACCCGAGGCAGGAGAGGATGGCCTCAAAGGCCCGGTCGATCTGATCATCCGTGATGCAGTACGGGGGCATCAGGTAGATCACGTTCCCGACAGGCCTGAGCAGGACCCCTTGTTCCTGGAGGGCCATGGCCAATTCCCTGCCAGAACCAGCAGAGTAGCCTGACGCCATTCCTGCCAGATCGAAGGCGGCGATTCCTCCGAGCAGGCGCGTTTTTTCGATTTTGGGATGGGAGGCGAGGAGCTCGAGATGTCGGTCCATGCATCGATTGATCCGGGCCACCTGGGCCAGTGACCCGGTGCTTTCATGGAGATCGAGGCTGGCCAAGGCCGCTGCGCAGGCCACAGGATTGGCGGTATAGCTGTGCCCATGGGCCAGTGCTCTGGAGAAGTCATTGCCGAGGAAGGAATCGAAGAGGTCGTTCGATGCGATCGTCACAGCCAGCGGCAGGATGCCTCCGGTAATTCCCTTGGAGAGGCAGATCAGATCGGGAACGAATCCGGTCTGCTGATAGGCAAAGAAGCTCCCCGTCCGTCCGAATCCCGTCATCACCTCGTCGAAAATCACGGGGATACCCCGTTCCCGGAACATCACGCAAAGTGCTGAGAGGAATCCCGCGGAATGAAAACGCATGCCGCCGGCACCCTGGACAAGCGGCTCGACGATGAGTCCCGCGAGCGATTTACCTTCGCTCTCCAGAAGAGCTGCGATCTCGGTAAGGGCCGCTCGTTCACGCTCCTCGTTGGCAAAGCCCTTCCAGATCAGGGGCACCGGCAACGTCACCGTCTCAAAGAGTAGTCCGCCGAATGCATCGAAGAATCCCGAGCTGCGTCCCACGCTCATCGCCCCGACGGTGTCTCCGTGATAGGCGCCGCGCAGGGTGGCGAAGAGTCGGCGCGAAGTACCGCGGTTCACCCAGTGCTGGTGTGCGATCTTGAGCGCGGACTCGACGGCTGTGGAGCCGTTGTCTGAGTAGAAAACGCGGGCGTTTCCCATGAGGACCGCCTTTTCAAGCAGGCGCTCCGCTAGCTGAATGGCGGGTTCGTGGGTGGCACCGGCAAACTGCACATGGTCGAGCCTCAGAACCTGATCGGAGATGGCCTTTGCCAGTTCAGGACGTCCGTGGCCGTGGAGGTTCACCCACCATGAGGAGATCATGTCGAGATACTCGCGTCCCGTCTCGTCGCGAAGGATGGCACCTTCGGCCCCTGTGATCGGCAACAGGGGTCTACCCAGCCCGTGCTGGGTGAAGGGATGCCAGATCGTTGCCGTGTCGCGAGCTGTCAGGGAAGAGGGTAAATCTGAAGAGGAGCCTTTCATCCGTGGCTTTTCATTTCACAGGTTTCCGGTTGGATTGGGAACCGCAAATCCCCCGTCATGCCAGCTTCCGAATCAACTCCCTGCCATCGCGAGAAATGGATCGTGCTGGCCCTGCTCTGGTGGGTCTGTCTGCTCAACTATGCCGACCGCCAGGCTATCAGCAGTCTCTTTCCCCTGCTGGAAAAAGACTTCGGCTTCACTAAGGCTCAGCTTGGGCTGATCGGCAGTGCCTTCATGTGGGTCTACGCGGCTTCGGCACCCTTGGCCGGCTATGCCGGTGATCGACTTAACCGCAAGGGGCTCATCTTAGGAGGGTGCCTGTTCTGGAGCCTGATAACGGCTGCGACGGGGTGGTGCGGGAAGCTCTGGCAGTTTGTGGCGGCACGATCGCTGATCGGACTAGGGGAATCAGTTTATTTCCCGGCGGCGGCTTCCCTTCTCTCTGACCACCATGTCGCACGGACACGGTCGACCGCGCTCTCTTTCCATCAATCCGCAGTCTATGTCGGCACGATCGCCGGGGGATGGCTCGGTGCGGTGATCGCCGAGCACTATGGCTGGCGCTGGACGTTCTATGCCTTTGGCGGTGCCGGTATCCTCCTTTCGGTGATCCTGATCCTCCGCCTGAGGGAAATGCACCCCGGAGCCACAGAATCACTCGTCGAGCCACCAAAGGCTTTCCTTCACACTTTTGCAGGACTGATTTCGCGTCCCGGTATCCTCTTGCTTGCCGCGGCCTTCGCCTTGGCAAACGGCGTCTCTGCAATTTTTCTCATCTGGGCGCCGACTTTCCTGTTCGAGAAATTCCATCTCGGGCTCGTTGCGGCAGGATTCTCCGCCGTGGCGGCGATTCAGGTGGCCTGTGCGGTAAGCGCTCCGATTTCGGGACTGCTGGCCGACAAACTTTCCCCGAAGGTGAGGGGAGCCCGCATGCTGGTACAAGGGATGGCCCTGCTGGTCGGAACTCTCTGCGTGGTGATGGTCGGCGCTGCGCCGACGCTGCCGCTACTGATGGGCGCGATGCTCTGTTTCGGTTTCTGCAAAGGGGCCTACGACGGCGGGATCTTTGCCTCGGTCTTCGAATTCGTGGATTCCAAGGAACGCGGCTCCGTGGTCGGCCTGATGAATCTTTGCGGCTGGGGAGGAGGCGCGCTTGGTCCGCTGCTGGTCGGGTTTATCTCCTCGGGTGGCTCCGATGCCGCGCAGATAGCTCGGATGGGCGTGGCAATTTCGTGGAGCGGACTGGCTTACCTCGGGGCCGCGGGACTCATCCTTGCTGCCCTGAAAATTTATCGGAACGAATCGAGCCCGCATTGACGGGCCATCTCGCTTGTCGAGGAGGAGTGCTGCTGCAGCGAGGAGAGATAGGCATCGGTTCGGGAAATCAGGGGACGATTGAGATTTTCCGGATGTTCCAGTCGGGAGAAGAGTAGGCGATGGATCCGTGTTAAAGGGACCGTTTTGGTTCCGTAACCTCTGGGGATATTGCTCGACCAGAAGGTGAGGGTTGCCGCCTTGGGGTCGTGACCAAGGAAGATCACGGAATGGCCGTGCTCGCTGGCTCCGATCCCGTCGTTCCAGAAGATCTTGAGGAAATCACCAGGACGTGCGGCCGAAAGGGAGGTGAAATTCGGGCCCAGGCCGAGTTCGTGAAAGAGACGCGCCGTTCCGGGGCCATTCGCGTTCCAGCGTCCCCAGATGCCGGTGCCATCGGGTTGGCCCGCCGGGCGGAGAGCGGAGACAGTTTGCGGTGTGAGTGTGAGTCGACCCGAGTTCTGAAGATCCGAGAGTGCTTTTAGGAAAACCAGATAGGTGGCTCCGGAACAGTAGCTGGGAACCGCATCAGCCGTTTGGATGGAGAGTCGTCCTGCAGAAGTGGAGACGGCGGCACAGAGCGCTCGGTTCGCCGACGGCGAGGTGGAGTAGCGTCCGTCAGGGGGCATGGTGTGCACGGCGTCGAGAACGATCCGATTAATCGGCGAAAGGGAGTTGTCTTGGGCCTCAAGGAAAGGCATGAACAACACCAACGCCACGAGCCATCCAAATGTTTTCCGAGAGATCATCGCTACCACGGAGCATCGACAAAATCGGCCCCGCCGCAAGGGGGATCGGCGCGTTGTTCGTGATCGGACTCATCGTCCTCATCGTCCTCATCGTTCTTTTCGGTCTTTGGAGCTGGCCACGTCACATCGGTGGCTCCGGCGGACTTCCCATTCCCGGAGAGATCCTGTTTTCCGTACCGCAGTTCCTGCAGGGGGATCCCCGCTGGCGCGACGATCCGCTGGGCGACACGCCGGGCACACTGGGTGGAGAAGGGTGTGCGATCGCCTCCGCCTCCATGGTGCTTCGGCATTACGGAATGGCCGTCGATCCAAAGCATCTGAACCGCTTCCTGCGCGAACACAATGGTTTCGAGGGACAAGGGTGGCTCCGTTGGGAATCAGCGGCGGAGTTCGTTCCCGGACTTATTGAGAAAGCTTACGAGGATCTCCCCTCCTTCCTGCGGATCGACTGGAATCTCCTCAGGGGAAATCCTGTTATCGTGCGGATTCGCCGTCCCGACGGGATCACCCATTTCGTGGTGATCGTCGGCAAGAGAGGGCTCGATTATCTGATTCGGGATCCGGCGGGATCAGGCGGCGGTCGAGTTTACCCGTTCAGGGAACTGGGAGTCCCGATCGAGGCGCTGCGATATTACCAAAGGTTGTCTGCTAGTTCTTCTCCTTGAGAGGCATCACGAGTTGGGGGCCGGCGTTCATCGGGACATAGACGCGGTCAGAGCCCTTAATGTTCTCAGCCTGGAGATACTGGATATAAGCGGGGGAAAGAACGGCACTGATCGACTGAATCGCCTTGGCCTGCTCAATGGCCTGCGCGGCGGAGCGTGCGCCCGCGGCCTCGCCATTCTTGCGCTCGATCTCGATGCTCTTCTGTGCGATCTGCTCCTCGATGGTCTTTTGCTCCAGCGTCTGGTTGAGGGCCACCTTGGTAGCGATTGCCACGATCACCTGCTGGGGAGGCGAGGCGTTCCCCATGACCACGGACATGACCTCGAACGGTGTGTTTTTGAGGAGTTCCTTAACCTGATCGCCGATATCGCGGGAGATCATGGGTAGCGACTCATTCACGGAGAGGCCGTCGAATTTAGCAACGACGGATCGGGTAATGGTGCGGAAGGGTTCGCGAATGAACTGATCGTAGGCTGCCTTGGCGATCTTGTCGGGATCGCCGGTATTCTCCCAGCCGCCGAATTCTTCCATGAAGCGTCGCACAGATTGATCATCAGGGCGTAGCCTCCAGACGATATGGGCCTGACTCACGAGCGGAAGCTTGTCTTTGGCAAGGATAGCGCTGGAGGTGTCGAAAGTCTCCGAGTATGTGAAGGGGGTTATTGAGACGGGCTGCCCCGAAAGACGCCAGCGTAGTCCCGTCGAGGCAGGACCGAAGATGACTTCCTTGAAGACACCCTTGCCAAGGATCGGCTTGGAGTAGATATAGCTGGCGTATCCGGCGGTGACCCGGACATTCGAGACATTCGGAGCCACAAAAAGGACAAGAAATGCTACGAGTGCGGCTATGCCCAATACGGGCAGAGAGAGCTTTTGCATGACGATTCCGTGACGCAGGAGGGTCCTTAAAGCAAGAGTAATCCTCCCGCCAGGATACAGCGGTGGCTCCTCTTGATGGTGACTACGCTTTGTTCCGGATAAACAGGAGGGCGACGAGGCTGATTAGGGCCATGGCGGCGAGGTAGAGGCCGACCGATCCGAGTCCGTGGCCGAGGGCCAGTGCGGTCGCGGCATAAGGGGTGAGCGAGGCGCCCAGGATTCCGGCAATGTTGAAAGCGATTGAGGCTCCGGTGTAGCGCACCTCCACGGGGAAGAGTTCCGAAAGAAAGGTTCCGAGCGGAGCATACGTCACCCCCATGAGGAGGAATCCGATCACGAGCGTCGCAACGACCCCCGGGGTGCCCGCCGAGAAGAGCCACCCGAAACAGAGGCCGAAGATCAGGATCGCCACGGTGGCGAGGAGGAGCATCTTACGACGCCCGATCCGGGCAGCGAACCACGCCGTGCAGGGAATTGAGAGGGCGAAGAAGAGGACGCCGACGAGTTGGAGAATCAGGAAAGTTTCCCGGGGAAAGCCGAGCTTCGTGGTGCCCCAGGAAAGGGAGAAAACGATCAGGATGTAAAAGATCACGAAGGTCGCCACCGCAGCAAAAGTCGCGGGAATCACGGTGCGGAGATGGTGGCGTGCGATGTCGAGCATCGGGACAGCGACATGCTTCCCCTTGGAAGCCGCCTCCAGAAAAGCCGGCGTCTCCGTGATGTTCAGCCGGACATAGAGTCCCACGAGCACGAGGATGCTGCTGGCGAGGAAGGGCAAACGCCATCCCCAGGAGAGAAAGGCGGAGTCATCAAGGCATTTGGTGAGGATCAGAAAGATGCCTCCGGAGAAAAGGAATCCGATCGGCGCGCCGAGTTGGGGAAACATCCCGTACCAATCGCGCTTGCCCTCCGGAGCGTTTTCCGTGGCAAGAAGAACGGCACCACCCCATTCCCCGCCCAGGCCAAATCCCTGTCCGAATCTGCAGAGAGCAAGCAGGGCAGAAGCGGCCACACCGATCGAGGAATAAGTCGGTAGGAGGCCGATGGCCACAGTGGAGAGTCCCATGGTCAGGAGAGCCGCGACCAGAGTGGCCTTCCTGCCGATGCGATCACCGAAATGACCGAAAAAAATCGATCCGATGGGACGGGCGAAGAACGCCAAGGCAAAGGTCGCAAGCGACTGCAGGGTAGCGGCCGTCGCATCACCCGAGGGAAAGAAGAGCTTCGGGAAAACCAACACTGCCGCCGTGGCGTAGATGTAGAAGTCAAAGAACTCAATGGCTGTGCCCGCGAGGCTGGCCATCAGGATCCTGAAGGGGGAGTTTTCCGAAGGAGTAGGCATGTCAGAATCGCTTGTTCTGGGCCATGGAGAACCAGTCGCTTTTGGCACCGGGACGACCTCCATCCTGGCGCATGTATTTGCTAAGGTCCTCACCGCGGCCGCCGGGTCTTCCTCCTTGTCCACCGGGTCCTCCCTGACGGGGTTGGCGGGGTCCGAGTTCGACGTTGGTCTTGAGCGAGAGGGCGATGCGTTTGCGGGCCAGGTCGACCTCCATTACGGTCGTCTGCACTTTCTGGCCGACCTTGAGGAAGTCGGCCGGGTTCTTCACGAAGTCGTCGCTGATTTGGCTGATGTGGACGAGTCCGTCCTGATGGACGCCGATATCAACGAAGGCACCGAAGGCGGTGACATTGGTCACGATGCCGGGGAGCTTCATCCCGGGTTGGAGGTCCTCCACCTTCTCGACGCCTTCAGCGAAGCTGAAGGCCTCGAACTGCTCGCGCGGATCGCGTCCCGGCTTGGCAAGCTCTGCGGCGATATCCTTGAGCGTGGGAAGTCCCACCTCCGGGGTGACGTAGCGGTCGAGTTTGATGGCAGCGCGCTTCGCCGGATCCCTGAGGAGGTCGGTCACCGTACAGCCAAGATCGGCCGCCATCCGGTCGACAAGTTTGTAGCGCTCGGGATGGACGGCGCTGGCATCCAGCGGATGCGCCCCGTCACGGATACGGAGGAAGCCCGCCGCCTGTTCGAAGGCTTTCGGCCCGAGGCCGCTGACCTTGAGAAGCTCGGCGCGGGATTTGAAGGGGCCGTTCGTGTCGCGGTGGGAGACGAGGCTTGCGGCCGTGCGGGAGTTCAGTCCCGAGACATAGGCGAGGAGGTGGCGGGAGGCGGTATTGAGCTCCACGCCGACTTTGTTCACGCAGGAGACGACCACGTCGTCGAGCGAGCGCTTTAGAGCGGCCTGATCGACGTCGTGCTGGTACTGGCCGACGCCGATCGATTTCGGGTCGAGCTTCACCAATTCCGCCAAGGGATCCATGAGACGGCGTCCGATCGAGACCGCGCCGCGGACGGTGACGTCATGGGTCGGGAATTCCTCACGGGCGATTTCGCTAGCCGAGTAGATCGAGGCGCCGCTCTCGCTGACCATCACGATCGAGATGGAGGTGGGAAGCTTGAGCTTCTTCACGAAGGCCTCGGTCTCACGTGAGGCGGTACCGTTTCCGATGGCGATCGCCTCGACCTTGTGGAGTCGAACCATGTTGAGAATCGCTTCGGCAGCCTCCATTTCCTCGCCGCGACTACGCCCGGGATAAATGACCTCGTTGGCGAGGAGCTTTCCCTGGCGGTCGAGCAGAACGACTTTGCAACCAGTGCGGAACCCGGGGTCGATGCCGAGGGTCACCTTCTGACCGAGTGGTGAGGCAAGTAGGAGTTCACGGAGATTGTCGGCAAAGACGCGGATTGCTTCCTCGTCGGCCTTCTTTTTGTAGAACGTACGGGCCTCCACCTCCATGGAGAAGCCGAGTAATCTCTTCAGGCAGTCGTCGCAGGCAAGGCGCACCTGCTCGGCGGCGGGTGACGATCCCTTCACGAAGAGCCCGTAGAGTGTGCCGAGTGCCTCAGTTTCGGGCGGGGTGA
>RFPR01000161.1 GCA_009928265.1 Pseudomonadota bacterium
ACCTTGTAAACCAATGAAACCTTGATTACCCTGAGAACCAATAAAACCTTGATTACCTTGTTGTCCAGTATGTCCTTGATAACCTTGTAAACCAATGAAACCTTGATTACCCTGAGAACCAATAAAACCTTGATTACCTTGTAGACCAATAAAACCTTGATTGCCTTGTAGACCAATAAAACCTTGACCAATAAAACCTTGATTACCTTGTAGACCAATAAAACCTTGATTACCTTGTAGACCAATAAAACCTTGATTACCTTGTAGACCAATAAAACCTTGATTGCCTTGTAAACCAATGAAACCCTGAGGACCAGTCGCGCCAGTATTAGTAGAAAATCCAGCTATACCTTGAAATCCTTGAGAACCAGTAAATCCAGTGGGACCAGTAGTACCAGTTCCACCACCTCCTCCTACATTAGATAGTAAACCTAAATTAATAGCTTCAGAAATAATAGCACCAGTTGGGGTAAAAGTATTAGTTCTACTAGAATCAATAGTTAGATTTCTATTTTTTAAATTAAAGTTAGAAACAGTAGACTGACTCATAATATTTATTATAATACAATATAATATTTAATTTAATATAAAAATAATACATATAATTTTTTATATGTATAAAACTAAAATGTGATTTTAGTTTTATAATGTATAGAATAAATTATTTTTTTTGAATCCAAGAGTATGGTCCAAAAGAATTATAAATATAATCATTTTTAAATGGTTCAGTTATAATATTTTGTCTTTTAGCATAAACAATCCAATAGAATTTACAATTTTTACCAAATACTTTAAATTTAGAATTTATGATATTAGTTGATATTAAATTTAATTGAGGTATTTCTTCAGAATAATAATCTATATAAGGATTTAAATGGATTGAAAAATCAGTAAAATTTTTAGTATAATTTGGTAATTCAATTTCTATATATTTATTATTTATAATTTCAGATTCACCTCTATAATAGACACCAGCTTCAGGTCCTTCTAAACAAGCATGAACTAAATATTTATCATTATCCAATGGATGATCAATAACAAAAGTTTTACTTGCATTATTAGAAACAGCTCCGCTATACCAAATTTCACTAGTAGATGTATCATAGAACATCAATCTACTTGTTGTATTAACAGTTGATCTCAAAGGATTTACATAAAATGCACTTAAATTAGAGCTATTTAATGTTGTTCCAGATGCATTTATAACAATACTATTATTATGTTGATTTGTTCTACCTGCGTAATTACCTATAGCAATAGAATTAGAACCTTGATTTGTACATCCTGCGGCAGTTCCAATTGCTATACCTAAAAATGCTTGATTACAAAAACCAGCAGAATTCCCTATAGCAATAGCACCATAATTTTGTGTATTAGCTCCAGCATTACAACCTATTGCTATGCAATCAACATTTTGTCCTGTAGCACCAGCTTCTCTACCTATAGCAATAGAATTATCACCTTGACTATGTTGTCCAGCTCTTATACCAATAGAAATAGAATTTGCTTGTTGGTTATTAGCACCAGATAATACACCAATAGCAATACCATTAGTTCCTTGAGCATTGCATCCGGAAGTATATCCAATTGCTATAGCTGCTGATTTTTGATTTTGATATCCAGCAATACCTCCAATTGCAATTGTATCCCATCCTTGGTTATCTGTTCCAGCTATAATTCCTATAGCAATAGCTTCTCTTGCTTGATTAAATTTACCAGCTTCAACTCCTATTGCTACAGAATTACTAGATTGATTTTCATCACCAGCTCTATCACCAATAGCAACAGAACCAGTACCTTGATTAGTTCTACCAGCACTATTTCCTATACTAATACAATTAGATCTTTGATTACTAAATCCAGAATTAGTTCCTATAGCAATAGCACTGAATCCCTGTGTAAAAGTGCCTGCGTTATTACCTATTGCAATAGAAGATGAACTTTGTCCTGTTCCTCCTGAATTAAATCCTAAAGATATTGAATTACTTCCTTGATTGAAATATCCTGCACCAGGTCCTATCGCAACAGAATTTGAATTTTGAGAGTTAAATCCTGTGTTAACTCCTATCGCAATAGAATTTGAATTTTGAGAGCTATATCCTGCATTAACTCCCATAGCAATAGAAAAAATATTTTGATCTATATTTCCTGCATTTTTACCAATAGCAATAGAACCATTTCCTTGATTACTTACGCCAGAGTCCTCGCCAATAGCGATAGAAATATTTTTTTGATTAAAAAATCCAGCTCTATTACCAATTGCTATACAACTAATATTTTGTCCAGATGCACCAGCTAATACTCCAATAGCAATAGAATTACAATTTTGTCCTGTTTGCCCAGCATTAGAACCTATTGATATAGAATTAGTAGATTGATTAAATTCTCCTGCATTTTTACCAATAGCAATGCAACCAGTTCCTTGATTACTTAATCCAGAATTATCACCAATAGCAATTGAAGATGATCCTTGTCCAGTTGCTCCAGCTAATATACCAATAGCAATTGAATTAGAATTTTGTCCAGTTTGTCCAGCATTTAAACCTATAGCAACAGAATTATTTTTTTGAATACTATATCCAGCGTTAGTTCCTATAGAGATAGAATTATTGCCTTGACTAATAGAACCAGCATTAGATCCAATAGATATAGAAGAGAATCCTTGCGTATTAGATCCAGCGTTATATCCTATAGATATAGAACCTGTTCCTTGATATATATATCCTGAATCAACACCTATAGCAATAGTTCCAAATAATTGACTATAACAACCTGCTCTATATCCGATAGAAATAGAAGAATCTAGTTGATTATCAAATCCAGATAGAATTCCTATTGCTATACTATTTGCTCCTTGAGATATTTGACCAGATGCAGATCCTATAGATATAGAATCAGGTCCTTGATTGCTTAATGCTGCTTGAGATCCTATTGCTATACTTGAGTCAGATTGTGAAATTAATCCAGCTGAATCTCCTATAGATATTGATGAAAATTGTTGTCCTAAACTTCCAGCTAAAAATCCAATAGCAATAGAATTACAATTTTGACCAGTTTGTCCTGCATTTACACCTATAGATATAGAATTAATAGCTTGATTTATTCTACCTGCATTTTGTCCTATAGCTATACTTCCAGTTCCTTGATTGCTTAATCCAGTATTATCTCCAATAGATACTGAAGATGAACCTTGTCCAATAGAACCAGATAATATACCAATGGCAACAGAATTAGAATTTTGTGATGTTTGTCCTGCGCTTGAACCTATAGCAATAGAATTTACAGCTTGATTTATTCTAGCTGCATTTTGTCCTATTCCTATACTTCCGTTTCCTTGATTACTTAATCCTGTATTATCTCCAATTGCAATAGAATTAACACCTTGAATATCAGCACCAGCATTACAACCTATAGCTATAGATTGCGTTCCTTGTGAATTAGATCCTGAGTTAAATCCTATAGCAATTGCTATAGGTTGTTGATTAGAAAAAGCACTTTGTAATCCTATAGCTATAGATATATCATTTTGATTTGTTCTTCCAGCTCTATTTCCTATAGAAATAGAAGAAAACCCTTGATTAGTTGCACCTGAATTTGTGCCGATTGCTATAGAATTTCCTCCTTGTATTGATCCTCCAGCATTAGTTCCAATAGCTATAGAATTAGAATTTTGACCAGTTTGTCCAGCATTTTGTCCTATTGCTATGGAAAATTCATTTTGATTTATTTTTCCACTATTTTGTCCTATTGCTATACTTCCTGTTCCTTGATTACCTAATCCTGTTCCATCTCCTATAGAAATTGAAGATTGTCCTTGTCCTAAACTTCCAGCTAATATACCAATAGCAATAGAATTAGAATTTTGACCTGTTTGACCAGCATTTACACCTATAGATATAGAATTTGTAGCTTGATTTATTCTACCTGCATTTTGTCCTATTGCTATACTTCCTGTTCCTTGTCTAAATATTCCAGAATTATGTCCAATAGCAATTGATGACGATCCTTGTTCAGTAGATCCAGCTAATAAACCAATAGCAATAGAATTAGAATTTTGCCCAGTCTGGCCTGCAGTAGTACCTATAGCAATAGAATTTGTAGCTTGATTAAATTCTCCTGCATTAAAGCCAATAGCTATACTTCCTGTTCCTTGTCTAAGTAAACCAGCAGTATCTCCAATAGCAATTGAAGATGAACCTTGTCC